>JAITAT010000066.1 GCA_031283975.1 Synergistaceae bacterium | reverse complement strand
GTTTCCCGTCGCCGGGCGCGTCCTGCGGAACGAACGTACCGGGCGTCACCACGCGCACGACATCGCGTTGTACCAGAGTTTTTCCGTCCGGCTCCGTGATTTGGTCGCAAATGGCGACTCTGAAACCGGCCGCGATGAGACGGCCCATATATGAATCGAGCGCGTGGTGCGGAACGCCCGCCATGGGTATGGATTTATCGGGATCCCTCGCCGTGAGGGTGATGTCGAGGACTTCGGATGCCGTCGCCGCGTCGTCGAAGAACAGCTCGAAAAAATCTCCCATGCGGAATAACAGCAAACAGTCGGGATATCTGTCCTTCCATTTCTCGTACTGTTTCAGCATGGGAGTCATTTTAACGCCTTCCGGAAATTTCAAGCCTGTTCCTCCGCGGGCGGCCCGTTCGTCGCGTCGAGGTAATTTTGCAGCAAAACGGCGGCGGCCACTTTATCGACGCCGCCTCTGCGCGCCGCGCGCGAAGCGCCGCCTTCCAGCATCGCCCGATTCGCTATGACGGTTGTAAAACGCTCGTCCCACGTCGTTATACCGATATCGGGGAACCGGGACTTGAGCCGTTCAACCGTGAGTTTCATCTTTGCCGCCTCCGGCCCGTCGTTTCCGTCCGTGCGCCGCGGCATACCCACTAAAATTTTTTCGGCCTGGTATTTTTCGATTATCGTTTCGAGTTCGCCCATCCAGTCTCTCTCGGCTCTCAGAACAGATATCCCCTGAGCGAAAACCCCGGTGGGGTCGCTTGCCGCCACTCCTATCCTGACCGTGCCGACGTCGAGAGCGATGATTCGTTTGGCGTTTCCGGTTTCGTTCATTCGCCGGGGTTATTTACAGGTGTGTTCAAGCTGTCTTTTGACGACGTCTTCAGCGGACGCCAGAGCATCCGCCAAACGCGAGGCGTCGCGCCCGCCGCCCTGTCCCATTCCGGGTTTGCCTCCGCCGCTGCCGCCGATCATGCCAGATATCTCTTTTACGAGATTTCCGGCGTGAACCCCTTGTTTTACGGCCTCATCGGGCGCCATGCCTATCAGCGACAGGCCGTCGTCCTCTATTCCGGCGAGAAGAAGTATCGCGCCGCGCTCCCGCTGCCTTATTCTGTCGCCTATCCTGCGCAGCATATCGCGCGACGCTCCTTTGAAACTCCGGGCTACCAGAACGAACCCGCCTATACGGACGGCGTCTTTCAGGCTTTTTTCCGCGTCTTCCGTCATAACGTTCAGGGCGAGTTCCTGGTTCCTGCGTTCGAGGTTCTTTTTCTCGTCCAGCAGCGCTTTCACTCTCGCGACGGACGAATCGGCGTCCGTCTCCAGCGCGTCGCACAGTTCGCGCGCCAGTGAAACGCTGCTTTGAAACGCCGAGAGCGCCGCCTGTCCGCAGATCGCGGTTATTCTCCTGACTCCCGAGCCTATGCCCTCGTCCCTGATTATCTTCACGAGTCCTATTTGCCCCGTGGAACCGACGTGGGTGCCGCCGCATAGTTCCGTCGAAAAACCCGGAATCTCAAGTACGCGGACGATGTCCCCGTATTTTTCCTCGAAAAGGGCTTTCACTCCCTCTTTTTTGGCTTCCGCGTACGACGTTATCCGCGTTCGGACCGGAAGCGAATCCAAAACCCGCGCGCAGACGAGACGTTCGATCTCCATTATCTGCTCCGGCGTAAGGGGAACGAAGTGATTGTAGTCGAACCTCAGAAAATCGGGAGTTACCAGGGAACCGGCCTGCCGGACGTGCGGCCCCAGTACGCGGCAGAGGGCTTCGTGAATCAGATGCGTCGCCGTATGATGTTTCCTGATGGCGTTCCGTCTCTCCGAATCTATGGACGCTTCCAGCGTCATGCCGGTTTTTATCCCGCCTTTTGTCAATTTACCGGAGTGCGCGATCAGACCGCCGCACGGCGCGACGGTATCGGACACTTCAAAACACGCGCCGCCGCCCGACAGGACGCCGGTATCACCGACCTGCCCCCCTTTTTCGGCGTAAAAAGGCGTGCGGGACAGGATTATCTGAGCTTCCGAGCCCTCGGATATTTCATCCGCGAGGGCGCCGTTCGCTATGATCGCCGCCACCTCGGCGCTTTCGGAATCCGTATCGTAACCGTCGAACGGCGTGGCGCCAAACTTGTCCGCAAGTTCGGTGTAAACGTTTTTCTCCATGACCGCCGAGGACTGTTTGCTCGCGGCGCGGGCGCGCTCTTTCTGGTGCTCCATCTCACGCCCGAAATCGTCTTTGGCCACTTCGATTCCGGCCTCGGAGCATATCTCCTCGGTGAGTTCGAGCGGGAAACCGTACGTGTCATACAGCAGGAACGCGAGTTCTCCCGAGAGACTGTCCCCGCTTTTTATCTTGCCCAGTTCCCCGTCGAGTATTTCCATCCCCTGCGCGAGCGTACGCGCGAAACGATCTTCCTCCAGCGATATTATCTGCTCTATCGCGGAGCGGTGTTCTATCAGTTCGTTGTACGCGCCGCTCATTATTTCGCTTACGACCGGCAGCAGTCCGGTGAGAAACGGCTTGTCGACGCCCAGAAGCCTGCCGTGTCTCACGCTGCGGCGAATGAGCCTGCGCAGCACGTAACCAGGGCCGTCGTTCGACGGCAGTACGCCGTCCGCTATCATAAAAGCGGATGCCCTCAGGTGGTCGGAGATCACACGGACGGAGAGGTCGTTCTTCGGGGAATTTCCGTACTTCGTCCCGGCGAGTTCGCACGCGCGATCGATTATCGGCCTGAAAAGGTCGGTGTCGAAATCGCCGTTCACCCGCTGGACGACGGACGACAGACGTTCCAGGCCCATGCCGGTGTCGATGTTTTTCTTCGGCAGAGGAGAAATGTTTCCGCTCTCATCGCGGGAATACTGCATGAAAACGAGGTTCCATATCTCGAGGTACCTGTCGCACGAACACCCCACGCCGCAGTCAGGACTGCCGCATGAAAAATCGGGCCCCTGATCGTAGATTATTTCAGAACATGGCCCGCACGGCCCCGTCGGTCCGGCAGCCCAGAAGTTGTCGTCGTCTCCGAGGCGGATTATCCTCTCGTCGGGCAGTCCGACCAGCGATCCCCACAGATCGTGCGCCTCATCGTCGTCGAGATATATGGTGGCGTACATGCGATCCGGATCGAAACCGATCTGTTCCGTCAAAAACGTCCACGCCCATGGAATTATCTCTTTCTTGAAATAGTCCCCGAAGCTGAAATTGCCCAGCATCTCGAAAAACGTATGGTGTCTCGCCGTGCGCCCGACGTTTTCTATGTCGTTGGTTCTTCTGCACTTCTGTGACGTGACCGCCCTCGTGACCTCCGGAGTGCGCAGACCGAGAAAATAAGGTTTGAACGGCACCATCCCCGCCACTGTAAAGAGCAGCGTAGGGTCGTCGGGCACGAGGGGAAAACTTGGGTATCTCTTGCACCCGCGTCCCTCGAAATACGACAAAAATAATTCACGCAGCTCGGACGAGCTTCTCCGTTTCATCCCGTCGGCGTTCGCCATCGTTCAAACTTCCTCCCGGTATCGAAAATATGTCTTAAAAAACCGTCGGTTAAACGCTTAAAACAAAGCCGCGTTTAAAATTGCCGCTCTA
>JAITAT010000255.1 GCA_031283975.1 Synergistaceae bacterium | reverse complement strand
GGATTCGTTGGTATCGACAACGGCCTCGCCGGGCATGAGACCCGAAGTTTCCTCGTACACCTGCACCGAGACGGTATCGTCTCGGAGTTCTATTATCTCGCCCACCAGCCCTGCCTTGCCGACGCGAACCACGTCGTACATGCTGGCGCCCAACATCCCCTTCGCGACAACAAGAGGACCCGAGATTTTCGCTATTGTTCCCTTTATCATCCTGTCAGTGGCCACTCACATCGCCTCCATCACTCGAACATATAAGAAGACAAAACATTTTACTTGACACCGAAAATATCCATGCCGACCGCCCGTTCCGCGCTGTCGCGAATGGACGCGATCCCCACGCCGAGCGACCCGGCCTGGTTTGGAATGGGAACGACGCTCAATGATTCGCTCTCGTTGATGGAGTCCGCGTCTTGCCTGAATTCCTCAAAGAGAGACTCCTCCAAAAACAGAATGGCGTATTGACCGCGCACGTATTTCGACAATAACTGCGGCACCGAATTTTTATTTTCGGCGTTTATCACGACCGTCTCCATTCCTATCGCCTGAAACGGCATAACGAGGTCGTAGCTGCCCATAGCAGCCATAGGAGATATCTTCGCTTTAGAAGTAGCCACGCCTCATCATCCTCCTGACTTCGTCGGGACTTGATTTAGTCCCCTTGGAGACCAATATCGTCCTGATATTTTTGACTTCCATCTCCTTGCCCCACAGAAACGCGAGCACATTTTCAGGCGCGTCGGAACTGTAACGGGCCTCTTGCAAAACGGACGAGCAGTAATCGTCGAGCGTTCTTTCGAGAGCCACTATCAGCGCGTCGAAATCTTCGTCGTCCTCGGCGACGGCGGCGATAGCGAGACCGACGTCCGAGTATCCCAGCACTCTACCCCAGCCGCTGAACTGTTCGCCAGCGAGGGGCGTCAAACTGGACGGCGCTATCATTCCTCCACCGTGGAGGAATGAAACGACCTCCGATGAATCGAATCCAAAACGCCTTATCCTCAAAAGGTTGCGTATGTTCTCCGCGTCTATTCTCGCCTTCGCCCATTTCACCACGCCGTCCGCGCCCGCCGCTTCGGCGAGAGCCATGATCGCGGCGAACAGGCCGTGGTCGAGCGTTCGTTCTATCTCCACTATATCCCCGCTCTGTTCCCATACGGAGACGCAGGAGGGAATTATCCAGGACAGCACTTAAGGCAGCAGACCGTATTCCTCGGATTCGATCTTGGACGAGAGATCGCCGGGCGGTATGGAACCCAGGCTAGTCATGAGATCATAACGTCTCTTTCCTCCGGAGCGGGCTTTGAAAACGCTCTTCAGCAGCACCTTTACGTTGTGAAAGTCGTACGGTACTCTGAATATGTCTATCAGCTCCCCGTCGGGAACGAAAGAAGCGAATTCATTGAACGACGATTCCAGTTCCGATTCGAGAACCGAATCGTACCGAACGTCGTCCCCCGACATCCATCGGGCGTAATTTGTCTCGCCAAGAATTTTGAGAGCCGCTCCGAGACCGTCGGCTTCCATCATGCGCTGATATATCGGCGCGTCCAGCAACAGAGGCTCCATGGCGCGAACACGCGCTACCGCGTAACCGTAAGCCCCGTCTTTCGGCATCACTCCACCCCTCTCAGTCAGAGAAGAGCCGACTTACGACTTCGCTCTCCATGCTCTCGGATGCGGCCTGAATCAACATCTCCCACGTGCAGTTCACGGCGATTCGCCCTTTGCTCAATATGAATCCCCCCGAAAAATCTCCGCGGCGTTCCGACAGAGTCAGGCGGAAACCGTTCGTTTTGTTGAATGCTTCCAGCCACGCCGCGTCGAGATATTTTTCCGAGTGCGACAATTCGACGCTTTCGTCGCCGGACTCCACGCTTTTTTTCAGCAGGCGCTCGCAAAAAGAGACATATTCGCCTTTGCCGAGGTTTTTAAGACGCAGAAGCCCCTCCGCGTATACGTCGCTTATCAGCTTTCTCTCCGCGCCGAGACGTATTTTATTCACGTCCAGTCTCGCCACTATTTCGCGGCGCTTGAATATCTCAGGGCGCTCATAATCGAAACGTTCGGACGCGGACGCCTCGATGCGTTTTATCTCTTTTTCGGTCTCCGTTTTTATCTCCGCTTCCTGCCCGCGCGCGCGTTCCAAAATTTTGGACGCCTCGTCGCGCGCGTCGCGTTCTATCTTATCCGTTATCTGCGCCAAAGACATGGCATTCCCCCCTGTCCGGCCGGCTACTGAATCTTTATTCCGTTCAACATCAAAATGCTCATCAAAAGAGCAAACACCGCGTAAGTTTCGCACATGGCCGGAAGGATAATGGCTTTGCCGAACTGGTCCGGGCGCTTCGATATCAGAAGTATGGACGCGGCCGAAGATTTGCCCTGCCATATCGCCGAGAAATACCCGGCGATGGCTATGGGCAGACAGGCGCAGCCTATGCCCAGTCCCTGCCACACGGTTATATAAACTTCGGCTGAGCCGACGAGTCCCGCTTTCGACATGGCGATAAAGGCGACGAGCAATCCATAAATCCCCTGAGTACCGGGAAGGGCCAGAAGCGCGAGCGCGTATCCGAATTTCTTCGGATCCTCCGTCATTATTCCCGCCGCGGCCTCGTTCGCTATACCTATCCCCCAAGCGGAGCCGGAACCCGCGAATCCGATAGCGAGCGCCGCCCCGAGTATCACGAGAGCCGGTCCAAGTTGACTAGCCATTGCCGAAATGATATTTTCCATGAACAATCTGCCTCCTTAAAATAATAATATTTATTTTTCGTCTTGTATATTCACGTACTGGGTCGATATCTCCATCGGCGCGAATTCCTCGCCGGAAGCCTCGTAAAACTTGCTGAAAAACTCGACGTACTGGAGTCTCAGCGGATGCACGAACGCTCCGAGCAGGTTCACCGCCATACTGAACACATGTCCGAGCACGAATATCAGTATGCCCAGCAACACGCCAAACCCATGCAGGCT
>JAITAT010000039.1 GCA_031283975.1 Synergistaceae bacterium | reverse complement strand
ATCTGAGCGCTCTCCTGCAGGCGGGGGACGAGGGCGCGTTCATGTTGATATGCGAGGGGCCGTACGCGCAATACGTGGATTCGGAACGCTTCGAGCCGGCCCTGGTGAAAATGGCCGACACCGATTACTTTCGCACCACCTACGCGTGTCTTACATCCAACTCTCGTTTCAGAAAACTCCGCGCCGAAGGAGCCGAAAAATTTCTCGAATGGATACTGAGTCCGGAAGGAAATAAGGCGATATCCGGATTTTCGATCGGCGGGCAGAATCCTTTTATACCGGTCAGGTGACTGTGCGCTTGTTGTGACGCGCCGTTTTTATGGTAAACTTCACGAGTTGCGCGAAGCGTATATTTTTGAGAACATTATTTGAGGAGGTATCGACATGAAATATATTGCAAGGGTGATATCTGTCGTGCTGTTTGTTGTGATGGCATCCGGCGGCATATCGGCGCCGGCCAGGGCCGCAGCTAAATACGACGCGGCGCTGGCCCGGTGGAGCAAAACGGAGAACACTAAGGACAACTTGGGCGGCTCGTTCACGCTGAAGGCGACTTTATATACCGCCGAATATATAGAGGCTCTCATGCAGAGCGAGGCCGAAAAAAACTTGTGGACCACCTCCGAGCTGGAGGATTATAAGTACAATTTCCTTAAAGGAATCAATATGGACGAGAACATAGCGATTCACCTGGAGATGGAAGAACTTGGCCCTACGGCGCACATGGCTCCGTTCAACGAGATGGCCGTACTCTGGATCGGGAAGACGAAATACGAGCCCACCGATCATGATCCCCGTTTCAATATGCCGCTGCAGGGCAAGCGTGACGGAATGATCTATTTCCCTCGATACAATGAAAAGACCGGGGTTCCGCTCTTAAACCGCAGCACCACGCTGCGTCTAGTGGTCAAGGGGGCCATCAGCCCCGTCTTGAACAACAAGGAACTGCGCTTCATCTGGAACGTGCAGGCCGAAGACGCCGCGGGCTCGATATCGGGAACGGCGGCGGACAGGCTGGAGGTCGACCGGCTGATACGGAGGATGGAAAAACTCAACACAGAGAAAGCCGAGCTGGAATCCCAGCTCGAAGCGAAGAACAAAGAATTGGAAGAAGTCGGCGCGAGAATAGAAGAGCTCCAAAACAAATACTCAGGCGGCATACGAAGGGGGATATCTGTTTGAAACGTATAGGCGTGCTGACCAGCGGGGGAGACGCCCCGGGAATGAACGCGGCTATCAGGGCTGTCGCCCGAACCGCGATTTACAAGGGACTGGATGTTATCGGTTTTCGCAGGGGATATGAAGGGCTGCTCGACGGAGACGTGGTTCCTCTCACCGTCAGTTCGGTGGGAGGTATTATCCACAGGGGCGGCACAATACTCCGTACGGCGAGATGCGAGCGTTTCATGAAACCGGAGGGAGTGCGCGAGGGGTTACAGCGCCTCAGGGAATACGATATCGACGCGCTGGTGGTAATCGGCGGGGACGGTTCTTTCAGGGGCGCGTACGAGTTGTGTAAACTGGGATATCCCGTGGTGGGCATTCCCGGGACGATAGACAACGATATGGCCGGAACCGACTGCACGATAGGGTTCGACACGGCTTGCAACACGGCGCTCCAGTGCATAGAGAAACTGCGGGACACGGCGTCGAGCCACGAAAGGCTGTTTCTGGTCGAAGTGATGGGGCGCAACGCGGGTTTTCTCGCTCTCGAGGCGGCCGTCGCCGCCGGCGCCGAATACGTACTGGTTCCAGAGAGAAAATTCGATCTGGCGGATCTCTGCAAAAAGCTCAATTACGCGCATCAGCGCGGCAAGACCCATTCCCTGATCATAGTGGCCGAGGGCGTCATGCCTGTCGCGGAACTGTCGGCCCAACTCAAAGACACCGGAGGTTACGACGCCAGAATAACGGTTTTGGGCCATATTCAGCGGGGGGGCAGCCCGTCCTCGTTCGACGCGGTGCTTGCCTCGCGTCTGGGCGGCGGCGCCGTGGAAGCGCTGCTGGCCGGCGAAACGGGAGCTATGGTCGGCCGTACGTCGGGCAAGATAATTACGCACCCTCTTCAGTACTCGTGGGAGGAGAGCAAGGGGCTCGACGAGGATATGATGTCGCTCGTGGAGATGCTGGGCATATAGATAAAATTATATGCTTGAAGCAAGACGTGCGCGCGGACTCACAGAGATAGCCGCCGGCGGGGAGTCGGTGCGCGGCCCTTCGGCGCTCTGTGAAGATGGTTTGTGGAATTCGGCGTTGGACGTGATATACGGCGCGCGTTCCGTTGCCGTTGTTTCCGGATTTTATATTCCCATGGCGTCGGCCCCCGAAACGGACGGACCGACGGGCGGCGTTACCCTGGCCCGGGCACTGCTGCGCCGCGGGTTTGACGCCGAGTTGTGGACGGATTTCAGGTGTATAAAGGCGTTTCGGGCATGCGCCGAATCCGTGTCATTTCCGCTCGATCGCGTCATCGACGTCTCGGGCGATATCGACGGAGTGAAATTACCGGACGCGCTTATATATG
>JAITAT010000038.1 GCA_031283975.1 Synergistaceae bacterium | reverse complement strand
TATTCCTCGATCTCAAGACAACGAACGACGTCTGCATCGCCCAATATATGGGACACAGCGAAAAACGCAACCTGGATTACAAAGTGGCGTGAGGCTGGGTTTTCGCCGCCAAAGCGTTCGCTTCGGCTTTGGCGTTCATGGGAAGGCTGCCTGATGGCGCGATCACCGTCCGGTGACGGCTGATTTCTAAAACCACATGATCAAAACCGCTGGCGGTTCGGGGTTATTTCATTTTGAGTTATACGGGGGCTTGTACCCTTGCGCCGAGGGGTATAAACTGTTGCGTGTCGTTCGATATGAAGGGGGTTTGTAAATGCCTGTACCAAAGCCATGGTGGCGTGATGTCATTGAGACGGTTGTTTATGCCATCGTGCTCGCTTTGCTGATAAGAACTTTCGTCATCCAGGCTTTCTGGATTCCCAGCGGTTCGATGCTCCCGGCGCTCGAGCCCGGAGACAGGGTCATGGTCCTCAAGTTCTGGTATAGCCTTCCAAAGATCTATCCCAAGCGCGGGCAGATAGTCGTCTTCAAGTTTCCCGTGGACCCGAGACGGGATTTCGTGAAGAGAGTGATAGGCGTACCCGGCGACAAGGTGGAGATAATAGGCGGGCGGGTGTTCATCAACGATCGCGAGATTGCCGAGCCTTACGTGCAATATCCCGATAACTTCAACATGCCGGCGGAGGCCGTTCCGACAAAAAGCTATTTCTGTCTCGGCGATAACCGCGCCAATTCGCAGGACAGCCGCTTCTGGGGATATGTCAAGGCCGATTTCATACGGGGGCCGGCTGTTTTCAGATATTGGCCGCCAAGCCGTATAGGGCGGCTGAATTAACCCGATGGGGAGGACGGTATGGTATCCCGGGCACATGGCGAAGGGGCGCAGGCAGTTGATGGAGTTGTGCGATTCGCTGGATCTGATACTCGAGGTGCGCGACGCCAGAGCGCCGCTCCTCACGATGTCCCCCATGTCAGACAATTTTCCGGCGCCGCTCCCGGTGTGGACTGTGATGTCAAAAGCCGATCTCGCCGATACGGAGATCACTTCGAGGTGGGTCAGATATTTTAAGAATCAAGGGCGTCCGGCGTGGGCGTTCGACCTTCGCAGGAATTTGCCGGAGTCTTTTAAAAAATCCATATCGGCTCTTTCTCCTCCGAGTTCCGCGAAAAGAATTTACCGCGACGCGAGGGTAGCGGTGGTCGGCACTCCGAACGTCGGTAAATCCATGCTTCTGAACAGGCTTGTCGGCCGCAGGGCAACCCCTGTCGGAGGCATTCCGGGCGTGACGAGGGGAGTCGCGTGGTTCAGAGGCCCGGGCTGCGTAGTGGCCGATTCTCCCGGCATCCTCGATCCGCGCGCGGACGCGTCCGTCCACAGGCAGCTGGCGTGGCTTTCTTCCACCAAAGGAGAGGTCATAGGCGCGTGGGACGAACTTGCCCGCGAGTGCATCGATTTCATGCGGCGCAAGGGTCTCGCGGCCGGCGTAATGTCGGCGTGGGATGTCGGCGCTGACGGAACGCCCCATGAAATATTGGAGCGCGTTGGCGGCAGGCTGGGGAAACTGATGCCGGGCGGGGGAACGGATCTCGTCGCCGCCGGGCGCGCGTTCATCGAGGCGCTGGCTTCCGGCAGGCTTGGCCGGATCAGCTTCGAAAGCCCGGACTCGCCTATAATTCCGGGGCGGAACCCGTGATAATAGCCGGAGTCGATGAAGCCGGACGCGGGCCGATAGCCGGTCCTGTGGTCGCGTCCGCCGTCGTTTTGACGCCCTCCCAGTTCCGCGTTCTGCGCTCCGAAGGGCTGAACGACTCGAAAAAATTATCGGCCCGGGCAAGAGAGCGTCTTTTTGCCCGCATGAAAGAACTCGGCGTCGTGTGGGCCGCCCAGGCCGCGTCCAACGTCAGGATAGACCGCACGAACATCCTCAAAGCCACGCTGTGGGCTATGGAACGCGCGGTCGCGCGCCTGACGGTCCGGCCCGATCTGATAGTGGTCGACGGAAATTCGTATATCCCCGGTATACCGGTCGGGCGTCAGCGAGCCATACCTAGGGCGGACGCGGCCGTTCCGTCCGTCATGGCGGCGTCCGTCGCGGCCAAGGTACTGAGGGACAAGGTTATGCTCGCGCTGCACAGGCTGTTTCCTGATTATGGGTTCGCGTCACACAAGGGCTATCCGACGGCTTCGCACAGATGTATGCTCGATATGCTCGGGCCTTCATCGGTGCATCGCGTGACTTTCGGCGGATTGCGTAATAAGGTGAGGGAAGAGCGGGAATTTTCGCAGAAGACACTCTTCCCAGGTGAATGACGTTGGCGGCGATCGACGGATTACCGGGCGGTGTTATAGATACGGGTTCCCGCGGCACCGGAGGCATTCATCCTCCGGTTGGCGGCGGAACGCCATCGTCGCGGCCCTCATCCCAACCGTCCGCTTACGGTCTCGCGGACGGTTCTCTTGTGGAGGGGCTCGTCACAGCGAAAGAAGGGGATATTTATCAGGTCAAAATTGGCGCTCAGATGATGAACGCCCGTTCGACTATTCCGCTGTTCGTGGGGCAGAGATTCCGCGCGGTTTGGGACGCTTCGTCGTCGCCGCCCATTCTCCGGCTGCGGCAAGCCGACATGATGGTGCTGGCCCGTTTTGCGGGGAAAGATCACGGGGTGGCGCTCGCCCTGTTCAGCAGGGGACTGCCGGTCGACGATGAAAGCGTGCGCGCTCTGAGGCGTCAGTGGGCGAAAGTCGGAGGGGAAAACTCCAAACTTGGGGCACTGACGGAATTATGGG
>JAITAT010000005.1 GCA_031283975.1 Synergistaceae bacterium | reverse complement strand
TCGTCGACATATCGCTGTACTATGGGGAAGGTCAATTCACCCGGGATGGTCGTCTTTACTCCGTCCGCCACTGTTTCTATCCTGTCGAGAGAGGTTCTCTTGCCTGCCCTGAATGATATCGTGGTGCTGTTGCTGCCCTCCGGCTCCACGCCGAATATGGCCACTCCGGTCTTTTGTTCCTTGATTGCCGTCGATATACCCGATATCAGTCCGCAGCCTCCGGTGGGAACCAGAACGGCGGCCGCGTCTTCGATATCCTCGATTATTTCGATGCCGGTCGTGCCCTGTCCGGCCATCACGAACGGGTCGTCGTAGGGAGGAATGAAGGTGAGGCCTTTTTCCCGGCACATTTTTTTCGCGAGGCCGATGCGATCTTCCGAAGTGACGCCGTGATAGATGAGTTTTGCCCCGTAAGCCTCTATCGAGGCGGCTTTGGCCGGTGAGCCGCCCTCAGGCATTATTACCGTCGCTTCGTAGCCGAAAATGCGGCAGGCGTACGCCACGGCCTGTCCGTGATTCCCCGATGAAGCGGTGATTATTCCTCTGGCGCCCTCTTCGCGGGGAATCGCGAAAATCTTGTTGCAAGCGCCTCTTATTTTGAACGATCCGGTCTTTTGAAAATTTTCGGCCTTCAAGAAAAGCTTGATGCCGGCCATGGAACTGAGCGATTCCGAATGGATAATCGGAGTATGGTGTATGACGCCGGCAATCCTGTATTTCGCCTCGAGAATGTCTTTTATAGAAATTATCGGCATTTGTCCTCACCTCATCGTAAAAATCGCAGACTCATCCCATTCGGGAGAGTCTGCGACATATTTTAACTACGCGAGGCGAATCAGTCTACATTTATTCCGGCTTCTTTGTAGTATTTCGCCGCGCCGGGGTGCAATGGAGCGGTGAGCCCCACAGTGGCCGTTTCGAGTTTGATATTGCGCGCCATGGCGTGCGAGCCCTGGACGTCCGAGATATTCTCGAAAAGGGTCTTCGTGAAGTTGTAGATTATCTCCTCCGAAACGTTGTCGCTGGTGATGAGAAGCGCCATGACGCTCGGCGTGTTCACATCCTCGTCGATGCCTTTATAGGTGCCGGCCGGGATGACGTTGGGCACAAAGAACGGGTTGGCTTTTATTATCGTGTCGAGGGTTTCCTTATCAAAATTCAAGAGCCCTACGTTCTTCGTGGTGGTCAGATCCATGAGCGCTGAAGTAGGGACGCCCGCCACTACGAAACCGGCGTCGATCTGGTTGTCCTTGAAACGGCTGCTTACCGCGCTGAAGTCTAGGAATTCGACCGACATGTCGTCGTACTTGATTCCCGCCACCTGGAATATGGCCCGCGCGTCGCCCTAGGTTCCGGAGCCAGGCGCCCCTAGACCTATTTTTTTGCCCTTCAGGTCGGCAAGCGTCTTTATTCCCGCCTCTTTCGATATGACGAGCTGTATGGTCTCCGGGTAAAGGGCCGCGATCGTTTTTATGTTTTTGAGCGGCCTGCCCTCGAACATCAGTTCCCCATTATAAGCCCAAGCGGTCACGTCGGCCTGTGAGAAGGCCACTTCTATCTCGCCCTCGGCAACGAGGTTGGTGTTCGCTACGGCGGCGTTGCCCGTCTCGGCGGTAGCGTTTATTGCCGGGTTCTTACTGACCGCTGCGGCTATAGCTCCGCCTATCGGATAATAAGTTCCCGACGTTCCGCCCGTAGCTATGGAAATGGCTGCGGGGGCCGCGAACGCGGCGGTTGCGGCAAACGTAAAAATGCAGATCAGCGTGAGTGCGGTAAATTGTTTCTTTTTCATGGTACTCATTCCTCCTTCATGTTCGGTCAAGTGAAAACTTTCGAATTACCCTGTTTCGCGGAAACGACGTATGCCGGAATCCACCTCCTTTCAAATCGCTTTTTGCTTTTTTATGTGCTGAACTATGTAAATGGCCGCCAGAATCGCGATCCCCACTAAATCGGTCTCAGTGCCCGGATGGAGCAGGCCAACCGCTCCGATCAGCGCGACTATGCGGAGAGGCCAGGAAAGATGCGCCTTGAAATGCCCTATCGTACTCATGGAGAGCAGGAATACGCCTATCAGCGCCGTTATGACGGCCTGGATCATCGGAAGAGGAGACGCATCCACGAACAGCAGGATGGGGTTGTAAACGTAAATGTAAGGCACCAGAAAGCCGGCGAGAGCCAGTTTGAAAGCCGTGCCTCCCGTTTTCATAGGGTCGTCTCCGGCAATGCCGGCTCCCGCGTAAGCGGCCAGCGCCACCGGAGGGGTGAGATCGGCGGCTATTCCGAAATAAAAGACGAACATATAGGCCGCGATTTTCGGAACGCCGAGTTCAAAGAGCGCCGGGGCCGCCATCGTGCTGGTGACGATGAAGTTCGCCGTTGTGGGGAGCCCTGTTCCGAGCAGTATCGAAGCGCACATCGTAAAGAACAGCGTCAATATCAGTTTGCCTCCGGCGAGCGCGACGATGCCCCCCGCTATGCGCAAGGCAAGGCCGGTAAGCGTGCCGGTGCCAACCACTATTCCGACGCAGGCGCATGCGCAGGCTACCGACAGCGAACTTCTGGCGCCGGCCTCGAACGCCTCCATTATTCGGCGGGGCGTCAGGAGCGATTCTCCGGCGGCTTCTTTCAGGCGTATGAAACGCGGAGAATGTTTCCACTCCGCCAGAACCCACATAATCGCGAAATAAGCCCATGAGAGTCCCAGGCTCACCATTATGCCTCCGAACGCGGCCATAAGCGGCGTGTACCCCGCGATGAGAAGATATATTATGGCCACAAGCGGGATGAGCAGGAATCCCTTTTCGGAGAGCAGCTTGCCCAAGGCGGGCAGTTGGTTTCGAGACAGTCCTTTGAGTCCCAGCCTGTTGGCCTCGAAATGCACCTGCACTATTACGGCGAAGTAGTAGAGCAGAGCCGGAACCACCGCCGCAAGCGCGACCTCCAGATAGCCGACGCCGAGCATCTGGGCCATGATAAAAGCCCCCGCGCCCATGACGGGCGGCATAATCTGACCGCCGGTCGACGCTACGGCTTCCACTGCGCCCGCGAAAAAGGGCCTGTAACCCACGCTTTTCATCAGAGGGATGGTGAACATGCCGGTGGTGCAGACGTTAGCGACGGAAGAACCGGATATCGTTCCCATGAGCCCGCTCGCGACGACGGCCACTTTGGCGGGTCCTCCCGTGGACCATCCCGCGAGAGCTAAAGACAGGTCTATGATGAATCTGCCCATGCCGGTCTTTTCCAATACCGAGCCGAATAGAATGAACATGAACACGAATGTGGACGACACCTCGAGCGGAGTGCCGAATATACCCTCGGTGCCGAGATACATGTGATTTACTATGCGTCTTATGGTAAATCCTTTGTGGTATATCACCTCGGGCAGAGAGTTCCCGAAATAGCAGTAAAGAAGCGCTATGAGCGCCAGAATGGGCAAAACCGGATTCGATATGCGCCTTGTGGCCTCCAGCAGCATGACTACCATCAGGAAACCCATGGCGATATCCATCGTGGTCGGAAGCCCCGAACGGGTCATGGCTATCACGTCTATCTGCGTGACGAGATATACCAATGGAACGATAGACAATCCGGCGAGTATGAAGTCGTAGATCGGTATTTTGGTGTTTTTCGCCATGCCGGATTTGATAGGATAGAGCAAAAAGACCAGTGCCATAGCGAACGCTATATGCACCGCGCCCTGTTTCTGTCCCGCCAAGAGCCCGAATCCCGCTGTATAGAAGTGAAAAGCCGACATGGCGACGGTTAGGACGGTTATCAATATCAACTGCCAGCCCCGCGGCGCGCGGAACCTCGCCTCCGTATCGTATTTCCTCATAAGTTCGTCGAAATCTATGCCGCCCGGTTCCGTTTCGGCCACGACCGCGCCGGAGGTTTTTTCGTCAATTTCGGACAATTCCACCATTCCTTCCATAGAAATCCATGTTGTAAAGATTTATGAAACTGTTTGTTTCAGATATTTTCGCACCTCCCCGGCTGTGGAGAGTTCCAGGACGCTCGACGCTATTTTTTCGCATTCGCCCTTCGACAGTTCGCGCACGCGCGATTTTATTTGAGGTATCGCCGGAACGCTGACGCTCAACTCGTCGACTCCGAGGCCAATCAGAACCGGAACCGCCGCCGGATCGCCGGCTATTCCCCCGCAAACTCCAACCCAGCAATTTTTGCCGCGCGCGCCGTCTACCGTGCTCTTTATCATGGCTAGAACAGCCGGATTGAGGCCGTCCGCTATTTCGGCGAGTTTCGGGTTGCCCCTGTCCGCCGCCATTGTATACTGCGTCAGGTCGTTGGTTCCGAGCGACATGAAATCGGCTTCTTCCGCAAAGTGCCGCGCCAGGATGGCGGCGGAGGGAACCTCTATCATGAGGCCGATTTTCACTTCCGAGACGCCCATTTCCCGCCCAAGCCCGCGCGTCAGCGCGGCTGCCTCGCGAAACTCGTCCAGCGTACTGACCATGGGAAACATTATATGCAGTTTGCAGAGTTTTGAAGCGCGTAAAATGGCCCGGATTTGCGTCTTGAACAGTTCGAGAGCGCGGAGCGACAATCTGAGGCCCCTTACGCCGAGGAATGGGTTGTCCTCTTTATCCTGCTTTATATAAGGTATTTGCTTGTCCCCGCCGATATCCATGGTCCGAACTACCAGGGGTTTGTCCGGGCCAAGCGCGCGGGCTATGCCGACATAAGCCTCGGCGAGTTCGTCCTCTTCCGGCGCGGTATTTCTGCCGAGGAACAGAAACTCGGAGCGAAGCAGCCCCACCCCGTCGCACCCGAGCGATACCGCTTGATTGGCGTCGCGCGTCCCGCCGATATTGGCGGCGACTTCTATCCGGTTTCCGTCTCTTGTGACGGCCGGTTTAGCGGCGTTTTTAACGTCGTTCGCCCTGCGTTCGGCCATAGACGCCCGCTTTTTCATCAGGTCGTCTATTTCCGCCGGAGCGGGGTTCAGCCGCAAAACTCCCTCGTCGGCGTTAAGAATGAGCGGCGAGCCGTCCGCTATTTCCAATATGGATTCATCCGTTCCGACTATGGCCGGAAGTCCGAGTGAACGGGCGAGTATCGCTATGTGGCTGGTGGCGCCGCCTTTTACCGTGCAGAAACCAAGAACTTTTTCATCGAGAGATGCGGTATCGGACGGAGTCAGTTCCTCGGCTATGAGTATGCAATTTTCGGGGTACGCTGTTTTTTCGTTCGTTCCCGTCAGTATTCGTATGACCCTCCTGCCCACGTCCCTCAGATCGACGGCCCTGGCCGCGAAAAGTTCGTTGTTGAGCGCGGCGAAGCGCTTGGCGTAAGTCTCGTAAGAACTCTTCCACGCGAATGCCGCGCTTTTGCCGTTCAGTATGAGTTTTTCGGCGTATTCCGTCATCTCCGGATCTTCCAGGAGTTCGGCGTGCGCTCCGAAAATTGCGGCGTGACTCGCGTCGGAGGCTGTTTCAGTCTTGTCCGCTATTTCCTTCAGGTCTTGTTTCGCGAGCGCTCTCGCGTCAAAAAGCGCCTGTTTTTCATTGGCCGGGGTGAGACCGGAATTTTCAGCGACCGGAATATCGCTGTCAGTGACGCGCTTTGCGACGCCCGCCGCGATCCCGGGCGACGCCGTTATGCCGCGGAAGACCGATTTATCGGCCGGCAAGCGCGGCGTATTCGCGTTTACGGGGGATGGAGGGGTATCCCGCGCCGCGGCGCCGCCTGCGGGCTGAGCGGCGGATTGTCCGCTTTCATCCTCCATATCTCCGGCTATTATAGGAATAAGCGCCTCGATGGCTTCTTTCGCGTCCGCCCCTTTCGCTTCCAGGGCTACGGTATCGCCATGCTGAAGGGCAAAACCCATCACCGCTACGAGGCTTTTGGCGTTTTGGCGTCTGTCGTCTTTTACCAGTCTTATATCGGAGGCGAATTTCTTCGCTGTTTTCACTAGGATTGCGGCGGGCCGTGCGTGAAAACCGTGAGGGGATATAATGGTTATCTCTTTCGATACCTCCCATTCCGAATTGTCCGGGCCGCTGTTTAGGATTTCCGACATATTGGGTCTCCTTTCTTCAAATAAATCAGATTGGAAAAAATTGATAAGTTCCGAAGAATGAACAAGTGCGGTTCACTTTTTTTTACACCTCAAACTATCTCGTGTCCACTTTAAGAAACATTTAAAGATAATAGCCCGCATAGTTTTGAAAACGTTGATTATCGCTCAATGATACTCAAAGATGCAAGCTTGTCAACTGTAATGGCCAACCCCAAATTACCACAGGCAAACCATTGGAACTCTGCCCCAAACCCCGCCG
>JAITAT010000046.1 GCA_031283975.1 Synergistaceae bacterium | reverse complement strand
CCTCCAATCTGAGCGTTCCTCCGCATTTTTGACATTTCAGCGAACCGCCGCACTCCTCGCAGACGATCTCGCCGGCGTAGCCTTTCCTGTCCAATATCCAGACAGCCCATTTGCCTCTCGCTATCGAGGCTTCCGTTTCGCGCACCAGCGGCTCGCTCACGGTGAGCCCGTCGGACACGCCTTCAACGGACGGCGTGTAAGCCAGTTTCATATCCACGAAGATGATTTTTTTCTCGCGCGATCCCTGAGCCGCGCGCGGTTGTTCGGCGTCGTAACGCATAAACGCTCTGGGTGAAGGCATCCGCCCGCCCAAGACGAGCGCGGCGCCCTCGATTTTCGCGCGGGAAGCGAGCAGGCTGCGCACGTTGTATATCGGAGGGCGCATCGTTCGCCACGCGTTGTTGCTCTCGTCCTCCACCACGATTCGGGCGACGCCCCGAATGGGGGCCATGGCGGAATTCTGCCCGCCTATGACGATGGCGGTGTCGTCGTCGGGCGAGTGGAGCTTTCGCCATGCCGCCCATTCGGCTTTACCGCCCAGACGCGGATAGAGCAGAACCCTGCTTTTAATCTCGGGAGGCAGAGCGGGAGAGGAGACTATATGATCGAAAAATTTTTTGGCGTCCGGATAGAGGGGAAACGAGACGAGCGACGGGGACGGCGCACCCGCCAGCAGAGATACGTAGCGTCCCAGACGGGTTTCGTCGTCAGGTTCGTAGACGAATACGGCGCCGCCGGAAGCGTCCGCGCCCCTTTTCGTGCCGGAGGCGGGTTCTATCGGCTCGCCGCGCAGAAACCCAGTTGGAAGCAAGGTTTTTACGGCGGCGCCAAGCCCGCACAGATGAGCGTCGCAAAACCATCTCAGCAGCGGCATCACGCTTTTGGATAGCACGGGCGACTCGTCTATGACTTCGGATATATCGCGCAAATCTCCCTTGTAGTCGTCGCCGGGGGAATCCGAGGCCTCGACCGCAAGTCCCACCCGCGTCCCTCCGCCGACAGGGACGCGCACCCTGACGCCGGGAGTTACCCTGCCGCCGGCGCCAGCCGGAACGGCGTATGTGAGGTTCGTCCACCAGGGGCCCGGGATTACGACGGAGACCGTTCCCTCGCTGCTGCGCCCGGAGGTCATTTCATGGAAGAATAGCGGCTATCGCGTCCAAAATCCCGGAAGCCGTCTCCCATTTGCTGCCCGAGACGGAGATAGGCGGCATGGCGTATTTGCGTGAAAAAAATATTTCGACGCTGTTCGTTTCGGAGACGAAGCCCGAATCTTTGGCGGAGACGTCGTTGGCTATCACGAGGTCGAGATGTTTCCCCTCCAGTTTGGACAACGCGTTCTCGCGGATGTTTTCGGTCTCGGCGGCAAACCCGGCCAATATCTGGCGGCGTTTCTTCCGTTCGCCGATGTCGCGCGCGATGTCGGCGTTCTGTTCCAGCTCGATAGCCGCGAATGCCCTCTCCCCGCGCTTTATTTTTTGCGCTGAGTAATTTTTCGCCCTGTAATCGCCGACGGCGGCGGCCTTTATTATCACGTCGCAATCGTGGAGTTCGGCCAGGCACGCGTCCCTCATTTCGGAAGCGCTCGTCACGTTTATGACGCGGACGCCTCCCGGCGCGCGCAGGGAAACGGGACCGGACACCAGCACTGTATCCGCGCCGCGGTATCTGGCCTCGGCCGCTATGGCGTATCCCATTCTGCCGGAGCTGGGATTTGAAATATAGCGCGCCGGATCGATATATTCGTGGGTCGGGCCGGCTGTGACCAGAATTTTTTTCCCGGCAAAATCCTTCGCGCCGCAAAGAGAGAACCATGTTTCGTCCACTATGGCTTCCGTCGACGGCAAGCGCCCCTTCCCCTCATATCCGCAGGCGAGAGGCCCTGAATCCGGGTCTATCACGCGGCGGCCGCGTTCTTCCAGAGTCAGGGCATTCGCTTTTGTCGCTGGGTTCGCCCACATGCGGGAGTTCATCGCTGGGAAAAATATCTGAGGAGCCTCGCAGGCCAGCATCGCGGCCCCGAGCAGCGTACCCGAATCCCCCTGCGCGGCCATGCGCAGGACATTCGCGGTGCATGGCGCCACGACCAGCACGTCGGCCCACTCGGATAGCGCGATGTGCGGTATGGTCCATCCAAGTTCGTCGCTCATCAGGTCGGAGTCGCGCCATGCCCGGCGTTTTATCAGAGTGGAAAGTGCCAGAGGCGATACGAGACGCGCCGCCGAATCGGTCAGAATGATTTCGACCTCGCAGCCGCATTTCATCCAGGCGCGAACCAGTTCGGGCGTCTTGTACGCCGCGATCCCTCCGCTTATTCCGAGGAGTATTTTTTTGTCACGCGCCCATTGGGGAAGCATTGTTTTCCGTTTTAACGGCGATGCTCGATTCTATATTGAGCCGCCCGTTCTCGATCTCCTCGATCGCGTGGGTTATGTATCTCTCGCTGCCCTCTCCTTCGAGAGCGCGCCCCTTCTGTTCGCTCAACTGGCGGGCCCTGGTGGAGACCAGCATCGCGAGAGCGTACTTGTTTTCGACGTGCGCCGTTTCGTATATTTTTTCGAGATTGTTGTAAATCATTCGTCCATTCCCTCCGAGATCGTTATATTGTCAGGTTTTTTTGTAGCGTTTCACCGTTTCAATCAGTTCTTCGGACGCTCTGGGGAGCGCGTCGTTGACTATGATATGGTCGTATTCGCGGGCGTGCCGCATCTCCATCGCGGCGTTGCGCAGTCTCACGTCGAGTTGAGCCCTGCTCTCGGTGCCGCGCTCCTCCAGCCGGTTCTCCAGCTCGTCCAGCGACGAGGCGGTTATGAATATTCTGATGGCGCCGGGCATTCGCGCTTTTACCAGACGGCAGCCCTGCACGTCTATCTCCAGCAGGACATCGCGCCCTTCGTCCAGGACGCGCTCCACGTCCTTTTTTCTCGTGCCGTAACAGTTCCCGTGTACTTCCGCCCATTCGAGAAATTCATCGCGCTCTATCATCTTCTCGAACTCGCCGCGCGAAATATAGTAGTAGTCAAGCCCTTCCGTCTCTCCGGCTCTTCTCTCCCTGGTGGTGCACGACACCGAGAATACGAGACCGGGCATCTCCCGGAACAGTATCTTTCGCAGCGTGCCTTTGCCAGCGCCCGCCGGTCCCGATAGGATGAAAAGATTGCCGCGGGGCATTACGGCGTCTCCTCCCTGCTTTTCTCCGGAGTTTCCGCGCCGGCGTCCTCGAAGCGCGAGGAAATCGTTTCGGGCTGAATAGCGGAAATGACCACATGCCTGCTGTCCATTATCAAAACCGCTCTGGTCTTGCGTCCTTGTGTCGCGTCGACCAGCAGTCCCGCTGAACGGGCCTCCTCCCGCAATCGCCTCAGGGGGGCGCTCGACGGGTTTATTATGGCCACCACGCGATCCGAGGCCACCATGTTGCCAAAACCTATATGAACGAGACGGGAACTCATATCGTCACCTGGCCTCACTCCAAATTCTGTATCTGTTCGCGTATCCTCTCGATGGAGGATTTGACTTCGACGGCCATCCATCTTATCTTGGAGTCCGAAATCTTCGAGTTGATGGTATTGGCTTCCCTGTTCATCTCCTGAACCAGAAAATCCAGCTTGCGGCCCTCCGATTCCGGGTTTTCGCCGGTTTCACGGAATTTGGAGACGTGGCTTGCCATTCGCGCGATTTCCTCGGTGATGTCCCACTTGTCGGCCATTATGACGGCTTCCTGCGCGTAACGGGATTCGGTGAGCGAGGCTCCGGCGGCTTCGAGGGCCTTTGTGACGCGTGCCGTCATGTCCGCGAACGCGGCGTCACGAACCTCGGTCCACACGGCGCTTATTTCCGCCATATTGTGCTCGATGTCGGCCAGATGCGCGTCGATATCTTCTTTCAAGTGAGCGCCCTCGACGCGCCTCATTTTGTTCCAGTTTTCCGCCGTCCGATCCAGAAGTTCCGACAGCAAAGCGGCAGCTTCGTCGCCGCCGAATTCGTGACAGATAGGCGTATCCAGCACCCCGGGCAAATTCACGAGAGCATCCAGGGATATGTCGCGCTCCGCGCCAATCGAGTCCCTGACGGAGGATATCTCCTTGTAGTAACTCAAAAGCGCTTCCCTGTTGAGCGCGAGGGCCAATGCCGACGCCGCCCGCGTGATTTCGACCCTGACTTGCGCTTTGCCTCTGCGGTACAACCCGCGCAGCCGCCGGTGAAGCCACGGTTCCATCGAAGACAGTTCGCGGGGCAGCCTTGCCGATATCTCCTGATACCGGTGATTGACGCTCGAAATCTCCATTCTAATGGTTCCCCATTCGCGTTCGAGCAGCGCATCGCCGTAACCCGTCATGCTAACGTACATTCATTTCCGCCTCCATGGAGAGCAGCGCGCTTTCCAGCGTATTCATCACGAGAGTTCTTTTGTCGCGCTCGTTTCCGGCCTCCTCGTCGGGGTATATGAGACGCGATACGGAGAGTGTCAGCTTTGACGGACGCGGAAGCATATTCCCTCTCGGCCACGCGCCGAACGAGCCGCTCACATAAACGGGAAGCACCGGAACTCCGGCTTTCACCGAGAGATAAGCCACCCCCGCTTCCAGGGGTTTTATGCGTCCGTCGGGACTGCGGGAGCCTTCAGGGAAGAGCAGCACACTGTCGCCGTTTTTCAGCATGAACAACAGGCTTTTCATGACGGCCCCGGCTCTCTGGCTGTCCTCGCGCTTCACCGGAACGGCGCCCAGCGCTCTTATGAAAAATCCCAGCAGCGGAACGCGAAACAGGGATTCCTTGGCGAGATACCTCAGCATACCTGGAAACACGCAACCTATCAACGGGGGGTCGATATAGCTCGCGTGGTTCGAAGCGACTATCATCGTCGTATTTTTGGGTATATTGCCGAGCCCTCGCACTTCGAGCCTGTTGTAGAGCGTAAAAAACAACCGGAACAGGCATTTCACGAAATGATAAAATATCCGTTCGATCATGTCATCCGCCCGTGAGCGCCCGTGCGGCTAAATCCATGACGCGCTCCGTCACGTCATCGAAGGAGAGGCCGGTGGTATCCAATATTACAGCGTCGCCGGCCGGCTTGAGGGGGGCGACGTCGCGCGTCGAATCCATCTCGTCGCGGGCGCGCGCCTGGCTCAGTATTTCGTCGTAATCCACGCGCTCCCCCTTGGCGATTCGCTCCGAACACCTGCGTCTCGCGCGCTCCTCCGGAGAGGCGGTGAGGTATACCTTGAGATCGGCGTCGGGAAACACGACCGTTCCCATATCGCGGCCCTCCGCGACGAGCCCGTTCTCACGCTGTTTCCGCTGTATTTCGAGAAGAAATTCCCGAACGACCGGCAGAGCGGAGTATGGCGATACGTTCGCGTCTATGCGCGGCGTCCTTATTTCGTCCGTCACGTCCTCGCCTCCGATAAACACCCTGACCCCGGAGAACGAAACGGAAAAATCGTTCATCCTGCCGCGCAGTTCCGGCGAGTCGGCCGGCGGAATATTTTCCCGCAGCATAACAAGAGTGACCGCTCTGTATATGGCGCCGGTATCGAGGAAAGGCAACTCAAGCCGCCTCGCGATTTCACGGGCTACCGTGCTTTTACCCACGCCGGCGGGCCCATCGATTACGATCACGGGGGCCTTTTTTGAAAGAGGCATACCCGTCAGTTTTCTTTCAAGCCGTCTTCCATTTCGGATATTATATCCACGAATTCGGCCATTATCTGTTCCGTCCGGTCGGTGATGCCGAGGCGATCCAGACTGTCCGTGGAAATGGTGTACTGCATGCCGTCCGCTCCCATGCCTATTCCCAACATGAGACACATTATGTTGCACACATGTACGATGTCCAGCGCTTTCTGAAATTCCGCCCCTTCCGGCGGGAGTTTCCAGGGGGAGTGATGGTAGTGCGTGATATAAGAGTAAGCCTCCGGGAGGTTCCACTGCTCCATGATCAAAGCTCCGACGTGAGCGTGGTCGAAACCGAGAACCTGCTGCTCCGCGTCGCAGAACGAAACGCCGTCTTCTTCCACAAGACGGAGAATTATGCTGTAACCGAAACGCACGTAATCGTTCAGCACGATTTTACCTATATCGTGCATGAGACCGCCTACAAAAGCCTCCTCGGGGTCGCCCGCTTTCAGTTTTTCGCTCAGGTAATGGCTGGTCGACGCGACAACCTGAGCGTGCCTCCATAGTTCGCCTCTGTCAAGGGAATATCCGGTAAAGGCCCCGTCCATGAATTTATAGACCGAGGCCGCCATCACGATGCTTTTGACGGTTTTAAAACCAAGCAGGGCGATGGCCTCGGAGATGCTCGTTATTCTCCTGGACAGACCGTAATAAGCCGAGTTGGCGAGCTTCAGGACGCGCAATACCAGACCTTCGTCTTTTGAGAGTATGTCGCCGACGTCAGAAGCGCTGCTTTTCGGATCGTCGAGTTTTTTCAGCGTTTCAATTACAAACTGAGGCAGCGACGGTATATCCTTGACTCGTTTCAATACGCGGCGCTGTATCAAATCCCGGGTACGATCATCAAGTCCCACCATGTACATCCCTCCGAAAATTGAAAAGACAATCGCAATTATACGTCAAATTTCCCCGCCATTCGATATCATATCCGACAGATTTCCGTAATTATACTCACAAAACATTCCGCTTGGCAATTTTTTCAGGAACATCCCGCCAATACCGATCCTTTTCAGCCGGATGACCTTGCTGCCCAACGCCCCGGCCATCAGGCGTATCTCCCGTTTGAAGCCTTCTCCGAGGACGATGCGCCATTTTCTGCCGTCTCCGGGCATTTCGCGGGACAATTCGGAGGGAACCGCCAATTTACCGTCTATGATAACACCTTTTGCCCATTCCTTCATCTTTTTTTCTTCGAGAATATCCCTCAGCAGAACCAGGTACGTTTTTTTTACGCCCGACGAAGGGTGAACCACGCTCTGCGCGAACCGCCCGTCGTTGGTCAGAATGATCAGGCCTTCGCTGTCCAGATCGAGCCTTCCCGCCGGAAACAGCCCCAGCGTTCTGTAATGTTCGGGCAGCAGGTCGATCACGGTTTTTCCATGGGCGTCCCTCGCCGCCGACAGCACCCCGCGCGGTTTGTTCATGACTATATAGACGGGCCGGGCGATCTCGAGCGGCTTGCCGTCCACCCGTACATCGTCGCCCTCGCTCACGGTTTTTCCGGGGGACGATTCGACGCCGCCGTTCACCGTGACGCGCCCCGTCATTATGAGTTCGTCGGCATTGCGCCGCGAAGCGGCCGCGCAGAGGGCGAGATACCTGTTGAGCCGGATGGGAAACGAGACGCGCGCCGGATTATTCATCGTCCGCGTCCCACCCGTCGTTTTCGTCCGGGTTCCTTACGAACGTCTCCCGCAGTTCCTCGAGGCTGGGGAGAGTGGCGATGGAGTCGAGGCCGAACAGTTCGAGGAATCTGTCGGTCGTGCGATAGAGCAGCGGGTTCCCAACGCTTTTTTTGCGGCCCGATACCCTGACGAGCCCGTGTTTCAGGAGCGTGTCGACAACCCGGTCGCATCGCACGGTGCGTATTTCTTCCATTTCGCCCCGCGTCACCGGCTGATTGTACGCGATGACCGCGAGCGTTTCCAAAGCGGCTTTGCTCAGACGCACCCGCTGGGAGAGCATGGAGCCTTGAAAAGCCGCCACGGTTGTCTCCAGATCGGGAGATGTGACCATCTGCCACCCTCCCGCGAGTTTGAGCAGGGTCACCCCGCGTTCTCCGTCGCAAACGGTTTTGATGCGGACTATTGCCTCTGAAACCGCGCGGACGGACTGACCGAGCGCGGCGGCCAACTCGCTTTCCGACACAGGCTGAGGCGACACGAACATCAGCGCCTCTATCTGGCGCATCAGCATGTCGTATTTCAAAGGCGGATCATCTCGCTTCAATTTCGACGTCCCCCCATTCCTGGGCCTGCGTCATGCCGAGTCCGCCCAACCGCGACAGTTCGAGAAGCGCAAGCAGCGTCACTATCAACGCGCCGCCGCCGAAGTATTCGAGAAGCGACGAGAGCTTTGTCTTTTGCGTTTTCGCCAGCAGCGAGCGTATATCGTCCATCCTTCCGTCCACCTGTACCTCCTGAGGGGCGGCGTCCGGTATATCCTCCATGAAATCGGTCATGGGGGAGCGCGCCCGGCTGCGCGCGTATTCGTCCGCTAGGTTCCACCACAGCGTCGCGAGACTGTACAGGTCGCCTATGTCGAACCAGGGAGGACCCCCTTCGTCCGATATTCTGACGAACGAGCGTTCGCGCCGCATTTTCATCTCGTCCAGCCTCACAACGGCGAGCCTGTACGGCTTGAAACGCTCCAGCATCGCGGCGAGGGTTTCCTCGCTCAATTCGTCGTCCTCCGCGCCGTCCCCGTCGAATGTTTCATCTCCGGCGGCGGAGCCATCTTCATCGGATGTTTTGGGAAGAAGGGAACGTACTTTGCGTATCAGAAGACGGCTCGCGAGAGAAAAAAACTCGGCGATCTCAGCGAGCGACGTCTTCTGTGCAGTTACGAGATACGAGACATACTGTGACAGCACGTCCGCGAGTTTGACCGACGACGCCTCCATCGCGTTGCTTTCGACGAGATGGCACAACAAGTCGAGAGGTCCCGAGAAATCCTGAAGCGTTATCTGGAAAGCGGCGTCGTCCGGCATTTATTTCGGCATCGACAGCGCGTCGTATACCTCGCTCATCGTCCGCCCGGCTGTCTCGCGCGCCCGTTTCGCGCCTTCCGCCAGAATGTCGTTCAGTTCGGAGTCCCGCCCCTCGTAACGTTTCCTGCGTTCGCGCACCGGCGTCATATGTTCGCTCACATGGGCCATGAGCATCTTCTTGCAGTCGATGCAACCTATAGCCGCACCCCGGCACCCCGCGGCTATTTCGTTCATCTGTTCCTCGTCGTGATTGAAAAATTTTTGCAGATCCCAAACCGGGCATTTTTCGGGCTCTCCCGGATCCGTCCTGCGTTCCCGGGCGGGATCGGTCACCATTGTGCGTATTTTCTTGTCGAGCGCCGGTATCTCGTCGGCGATGTCGAGAGAGTTGCCGTATGATTTGCTCATCTTGCGCCCGTCGGTGCCGGGTATTTTGGGGTTGTGAGTGAGCATCGTCGCTGGCTCCGGGAAAACGTCGCCGTAAAAGTTGTTGAATCGGCGGGCGAGTTCGCGGGCGAGTTCGAGATGCGCCGTCTGATCCTCGCCGACTGGAACCTTGGAGGCCTTATATACCAGTATGTCGGACGCCATCAGCACTGGGTATCCCAGAAACCCGTACGTTGAAAGGTCTTTGTTCCGCAGATTCAGTATCTGCTCTTTATAAGTGGGGCAGCGCTCCAGCCAGCCGAGCGGCGCGATCATGGAAAGCGCGAGGTGCAGCTCTATATGTTCTTTTACGTGAGACTGCACGAAAATCGAGCATTTCTGAGGATCGAGCCCGACCGCGAGCCAGTCGAGCAAAACCTCGCGGGCGTTGCCGCGCATTTTCGACGGATCGGCGTAATCGGACATGAGCGCGTGCCAGTCCACAATCGAATAGTAGCACTCGTGATTTTCCTGAAACAGCACCCAATTGGAAAGGGCTCCGGCCATGTGTCCCAGATGCAGCCTGCCGGTGGGTCTCATTCCGCTGAAAACAATGTCTCCCATGATGTGCGATACCTCCCGAAGAATTCCTTACCCTAGCAATTGAGATACTATAACAGATAGACGCCGGACGGAATGTTTTTTAACGAACAAGGTTTTCACTGCCAAAAAGGTACTTTGAAAAAAAGAGCATCCTATTTGGAGGGAATATCGATTTTTTTTAAAATGATACCGCGCCGCCGGTATGACACGTCAACGTGATGAATGTTCCCGGCCGCTTGACTAATCGTCAATTTTCCGCGATGATATCCAAACCATGTTGCGGAGAACCAACTCAGGCGAAAACCAAATGAGGCGGCTTCTGTCGGTTTTTCTCGAAAGGAGGTCTCAAATTGATATGTAAACACGCGAGACCCGCGGAACATGATTTTCTAAAAACGGCGGCGGTATTTCTTGCCGTCGCGATCCCGTTCATTACGCTGCCGTTTCTCGTTGTGCCGGAATTCATCCCCGCGCCAAGGATGGAACCGCTTTACGTCCGTTTCAGGGATGTCGCCCCCGCGTTTTCTAGGTATTCGCCGAACAGCCTTCCGGGCGGAACTGAGATCGGTTACAGCCGTTATGTGGTTTCGGCGATGAAAGAAATGGGCTTGAGCCTGGACAATTTTGACGCGTGGATGGCGGAACACCGCGAAAGCGCGATAAAGCATATAAGATATATGCCGTCCTCCATGCAGAAGGACGTCGCCGGTATCGCCCTTTTCATAAGAAAATCGAACTACAGGATAGACGCCAAGACGGCGTGGCGCGAGGCGGCCGCCCTGGTTCACTACAGCGGCAAATACGGCGTGCCGTCCGCGCTGACGACTGCCGTAGCCGCGGCCGAGAGTACTTTCAATCCCAACGCGGTCAGCTCCAAGGGGGCATCCGGCGTCATGCAGGTCATGTGGAACATACACAACGGCCTGCTCCAATCCAACGGGATACGAGCCGTGCCCGGAAATAACCCTCTTGCCGATCCGGAGCACGCGATAGCCGCCGGCTGCCTTTTGCTGTCGCGGTACAGAAGGGCATCCGGATCGGTTCAGAAAGCGATGGATCGTTATTATGGAACCAGTTCCGCCAACTAC
>JAITAT010000037.1 GCA_031283975.1 Synergistaceae bacterium | reverse complement strand
GGACACAACATCGCCGCGCCGCTCCAGGATGCTTTGGTCTCGTGGCGCGATTCCTCCGGCGGGCCAGTCAGGTATATATTCAAGGGGGAAAATCCTTACACTGAACAATTTTCGATCTTTGAAGGATTCGACGATTCGTGGCCCGACACGGCTTTCAACAGGGACTTGTATTCACGGCTGGCCGGCGCCGCCGCGGTGACTTTTGCCGGCGAAGCATTGAGCCACTGCGTCGAGGCGTCAGTGACGTCATATATAAAACGCTGCGGAAGCGTTCCCGGCGGACAGGATGTTTTCATCCTCTCCGACTGCTCGTCGCCCGTGGCCGGTTTCGACCGGGAAGCCTCGAAGGAAAGGCTCGCGGCGCTCGGCGTGAATTTTATCGCCTCAACCTTCGAGACGAATGAGGCCTGACGGGGATGTAATCGCCGCGGTCGCGACCGCGTGGGGGGATGCGGCCGTCGCTATAGTCAGGGCGTCAGGCGCGGGTTCCGCGGCGCGCGCCGATAATTTTTTCAGAGGAGCGCGCCCGTTGTCGCTGGAAACGGCACGGCGCATGGTTTTGGGCAATATATCGGACGGCTCCGAGGTCGTGGATCAGGTTTTGGCCGTGCGTTTCGAGCGGGGAAACAGCTATACCGGGGAGGAATCCGTCGAAATTCACTGCCACGGCGGAATGAGCGCCGCGCGCCGATGTCTCGAACTTTTTACAAAGGGAGGCGCGCGAATTGCCCTGCCCGGCGAGTTTACAAAGAGGGCGTTTCTGTCGGGGAGGATAGACTTGGCTCAGGCCGAGGCTGTACTCGGCGTAATCCGAGCGCGAAGCGACGCCGAACTCGCGTCGTCAGGGCGCGCTCTGCAAGGCGAGCTGTCCGCTCGCGTGAGCGAACTGTCCGGCGAACTCACGTCATTGCTGGCAGGCATTGAAGCGGCGATGGATTTTCCAGACGACGTGGACGCCGCGGAATATGCCGATTTCGCGTCCGCGGCGTCTGAAACGGGGAGAAAAATTCTGGTTCTGCTGGAACGGTGCCGCGTGGGAATGACGCTGCAAAATGGTGTTCGCGTCGCGATAACCGGCAAGCCGAACGCCGGAAAGTCGTCGCTGATGAACGCCATGCTGGGCTCTGACCGCGCCATTGTGACCGATATTCCGGGCACGACCCGCGACACGCTGGACGCTGTTCTGATGCACAGAGGGCTTTCGGTGACGCTGGTGGATACCGCCGGAATGAGGGAATCCACGCCGGAGTCCAGGGCTGATGTCATAGAGAGCATCGGCGTCGAGCGTTCGCGAAACGCGATAAAAGGCGCTGATTTTTGTCTGTTGGTCGCGGACGCCTCGTCTTCGCTGATGGACGAGGATTTCACGGCGGCCGCCGCCGCGCTCGAAAAACCCGCTATCCTGGCCGTGAACAAGAGCGATCTCGACTCCGTTCTGACGGACGGCGAATTGGAGGTTTTGGGGAATTTCACCGCTCGCCTTTATGTCTCGGCGCTTGCCGGGACCGGCGTGGATGATTTGAAAGACGCTATCTTCGAGACGGCGATGGGCAGCGCGTCTCCCTCCGACGGCATGATGGCGACAGGGCGGATGGTGAGCGCGCTGGAGGAAGCCGCTTGCCGCGCGGGCGAGGCGGCGGTGGTTTTGGGGACGCCGCGGCGCCTGGATGTCGCCGGTTCCCTGTTGATGGAAGCGGGGGAATGCCTGTCCTCTCTGCTGGGAAGGGATGCTGCCGAAGATCTGCTCGACGAGATTTTCTCGTCGTTTTGCATAGGCAAGTGAGAATTTGTGGTACTATAACTCGGTGAGAGAATGTCGTCTCTGCCGTCAAATTTATTGCGCGCCGCGCGAAGACGGATGGTGTGTCGTCGGCCGGAAGGAGTGTTAGCGATTGTTTAAATTTTTGTCCGGCGTTTTCAGCCGGGACATCGGGATAGATCTGGGCAGCGCCAATACGGTCGTCTACGTCAAGGGAAGGGGCATCGTGATAGACGAACCGTCCGTGCTGGCGATTCGCAAAGTGGGCCCCAAGGGTAAAAAAGACGTGATAGCTTTCGGAAGTCTCGCGAAAAGAATGATAGGCAAAACCCCTATAGGCATCGAGACCATACGCCCCATGCAGCACGGAGTGATAGCCGACTTCGACATGACCGAACAGATGGTCGGACACTATATGACCGAGGCGAACCAGGGGCGCAGGATGATGGCTCATCCCCGCGTCGCTATATGCGTTCCGGCCGGCGTCACCGAGGTGGAAAAGCGCGCGGTCGTCGACGCGACGCTGGGCGCCGGCGCGAGAGAGGCGTTCGTCGTGGAGGAACCGCTCGCGGCGGCGCTCGGCACGGGGCTTCCCATCAACGAGCCGCGCGGCAACATGGTGGTGGATATCGGAGGCGGCACAAGCGAAGTGGCCGTGCTCTCGCTGGGCGGGGTTGTGTTGAGCAATTCGCTGCGCGCGGCCGGAGACGATATCGACGCTGCGATAATCTCGATGATGAGGCAGAATTACACGCTTTCAATAGGCGAAAGCACCGCCGAGGAAGTGAAGTGCAAGATAGGCTCGGTGACGCCGCTCGACGAAGAGCTGGAGATGGAGGTGAAAGGGCGGGATCTCATGGACGGACTGCCTAAAGTCGTGAACGTCACCTCCGGAGAAGTGCGCGAGGCCATAGAATCGATAATCTGCCGGATAGAGGACATGCTGCGCTACGCTATAGAGCAGACCCCCCCGGAACTCGTGAAGGACATAGTCGATCAGGGTTTCGTGCTGACTGGGGGCAGCGCTCAGCTTCGCGGTCTCAATACCCGTTTTTCGGACGCCATCAACGTTCCGGTTCACATAGCGGAAGGGCCTCTTTATTCGGTGGCGCTCGGTCTCGGAAAACTTCTCGAAACAGTTGACCGAGGCGGCAAAATAACCGTTACCGTCGATCACTCGGCGGTGTAGGGCGCGTTCCGGGAATAATCCGCCCCCATGCAGGGCAAGCTGAATCCGATATTCGTAAATTTCATGCTCGCCGTATTCTGCGGACTGATGTTGATATGGTTTTTTCACTCGTCCGTGCAGAGTACTCGCTCCGCCGCCGATAATATCAACAATTTGCTGTACTATCCCGAATTTCCGGCCCGCGAATTGCGCTTACTGGTTCAGGTCGCCGACAACTGGGTGATGGAACGCCGCGGGCTCTTGGAGAGGGCGCGGGTTCTGGAACTTGAGAACATCGCGCTGAGAACGGCTCTTCAACGGGCGGGATCGCCGCGCCCTGTCCCGCAAATGGGCTATGTTGGCGCCAACGTCACGCTGCGGTATCCCAACGCGTGGTGGAAGGAAGTGAGGATCGACAGTGGTTCGTCAGGCGGCGTGGTCGCGGGAGCTCCCGCAATGTCCGACGGGTTTATGGTGGGCCGCGTCTCCCGTGTTGGTGAAAATTACGCATGGGTGGAACTGGTGACGTCGTCGACGTTTCTGCTCGCGGCGGTGGTCACTGATACATGGGATCTCGGAGTCATCAACGGTGATGACAACGGGAACATCTGGCTCATGTACATGCCTCCCGATAAGGAATTTACGAAGGGAATGCTCGTTTCGACCGCTCTGGTAGGCGATTATCTGCCGCCGGGCATTCCCGTGGGCATGGTATGGGGACCCGGCGAGATCCGCGACGGGCTGATGCCGCTTAGGGTGGCGTCGGGAGCCCGTCTCACGCAGCTTTACAGCGTCCAGATACTTTTATCCGGCGCTCCCGGAAGTCAAGGGGGAGGGCTTTGATTCTTTCGGCTGTCATATGGCTGTTCCAGGACCTCATACAGGTGCTTGCGATGGGCTTCATGCTCGTTCCCGAGTTTTTCCTGCTGATGCTCGTCTATGGCGTGGTGACTGGTTCGCTGCGACCGGGCAGGGTATCGGCGTGGATATGGTTCGGCCTTTACGGAGGAATGATGTGGGATCTGCGATGGGCCTCGTCGCCCGGCGTCAGTGGTCTTATAAATGTGATTGCCGTGGCGGTTATATACATGGTATGGAACCGCACTCCGCTTGCCGGGCGCGGCTCGCTGCTTTTCGCGATGCTCGCGGGCGCGGCGCATTTTCTGTCGGGCATCGCCCACTATCTGGCGTGGGCGGCTCCCGGCGGAGCCGCCGTCAGAATGTTCATGATACAACAACTGCTCGGCGTTCCGGCGCTCATACTGCTGTGCGTGGTATACGCTTTCCGAAAGACGGGCGCGCATGTATAAGATTCTGGATCATTTCGACGTCGATCACAGGCTCCTTTATCTGCGAAATATATTCGTGTTCTCGATGTCGTTCCTCATTGTGGGTATGGTGTATTTCCAGCTCGTAAAAGCCGACGAGTACGTAAATATGGCGTCCAACAACAGGCTGCGGGTGATACGCCTGCTGTCCCCGCGCGGCAATATCCACGACGCGAGCGGGGTTCCCCTGGCCGTGAACGTCAGAACTTTCGAGATAAAGACTTATCCGATGAACCTCAGAACGGACGAGGAGTTCGCCGGCACAGCCGCTCTGTTTGCCCGCCATGGGATACCGATGACGTCCGAGGATCTGAAAGAGAGCGTGGATAAACAGTACATAGCGCCTTACAGAGCCGTCTCTCTCGCCGGTAACCTGACGCTCGCCCAGATTTCCGATCTGGTGATGGACCCGGATTTCTCGCAAAACCTTTTCCCCTCGCCGGTCTGGCGCAGGATATATCCGACCGGGGCGCTGGTCGCTCATGTGATCGGTTATGTCGGCGAGATAACGAGAGACGAACTGGAAGATCAGCGGGATATGTACTATCAAGCCGGGGATATAGTGGGCAAGAGCGGGATAGAGGCGATGTACGAGGAGAGTCTGCGCGGCGTCGTCGGAGAGCAGGTGGTGGAGGTCGATTCGAGGGGCCGCCGCTTGCGAAACGTGAACTACAATGACCCGCAGAAGGGAAACGACATAAAACTCACTCTCGACCTCGCCGCTCAGCGCGAAGCGCTGAGACTGATGGAGGGGCGCAAGGGAGTGTTGGTGGCAATGGACGTAAACGACGGCTCCGTTCGGGTGTTCCTGTCGTCCCCGTCCTACGATCCCAATCCACTGACGTGGGGCATATCTTTGAAAGCGTGGTCAGCTCTTTTGGACGACCCGGACAAACCGATGATGAATCGCGTCATAGGCGGGGCTTACCCGCCTGGTTCCGTCTTCAAAGTCGTGACGGCCGCGGGCCTGCTGATGGAGAACGTCGTCAACACCAAAACCACCGTGTTCTGCCCAGGATATTTCCGCATAGGGGATCCGCCGAGGACGTTCCGCTGCTGGAGGCGATCGGGACACGGCACGGAGGATATATACGGCGCGCTCCGTGATTCGTGCGACGTATTTTTTTACCAGAACGGAGTGAAACTGGGCATAGATAAGCTGGTAGAATGGGGACGTGATTTTGGCGTCGGAGAACGTACGGGCATAGACATCCCCGGAGAGTCGCGAGGGACGATCGCCGGCGGCGAATGGAAACGGAACCGTACCGGGGAGCCGTGGTATCAGGGCGATACGGTGAATTACGCGATAGGGCAGGGGTACCTTCTCATGACTCCCATGCAACTCGCGCTGGTGTACGCGGCTTTCGCCAACGGGGGAAAACTGGTGGTTCCCCGCTTCAACTCGGAAAAGGCGCCCGAATGGCGAGACGTGAAAGTCTCGAAGGCCAACATGGATATCATCAGGCGGGGCATAAGAGACGTTGTGGAACGGGGAACCGGACGGTTGGCGGGAACTTACGGCGTCGAGGTCACGGGCAAAACCGGAACCGCCCAGAATTCACAGGGCGACGATCATGCCTGGTTTGCCGGTTACGCTCCGGCGGACAATCCAAAATATGTGGCGGTGGCGCTGATAGAGGGCGGTGGCTCGGGTTCGTCGACAGCCGCGCCGATCGCCGCGCAGATGCTCGCGTATCTGTTGAGGAACGACGCGTAGGGGTGGTGCATGTGATCAAGTTAAAGGGTATGCCGAATTCCATAGTGAGATGCGTGGTACCGGAGGATATGCCGTCGTCCGAATTGCCCTCCGCTTTTGGAGGAATACTTGAGAAGGGCGCTAGCCTGCTTCAGGGCGCGAGGCTTGTCCTGGATTTCGGCGGGCGCTCTCTGTCGGGCGACGTGATATTCAGGCTGCTCTCCGATTTTGTCTGGCCGTCAGGCGTTTCTGTCGCCGCGTGGATAACGTATGACGCCGCGTCCCAGGATGTTTTGAAGCGGGCCGGTTTCCATATTTCCGAACCTTCGATCGGCTCGAGCCCGGCCAGCACTTTAGCTCTTCAAAGGTCGCTGCGTTCCGGCCAGCGGGTGGAATACAGAGGGGACGTCGTCATATCCGGCCACGTCAACGACGGGGCCGAGGTTCTGGCGTCCGGCAGCATCACGGTACTGGGCCGTCTCAGCGGGCTTGTCCACGCCGGATACGAGGGAGACGAAAGCGCGGTGGTGGTAGCCAGATGCATGGAGGCGACGCAGGTGCGCATAGGGGGCAGAATCGGTTCCGTGGAGAAAGATGAGACCTCGTGCAGGGGCAAAAATGTCATAGTGAGCGTCCGCGACGGCGCGGTGCTGATAGAAATTGGCTCGCTGTAAAGAGCGGGAACATCTGGGAGGGTGATTGACAATGGCTCCGCGCGTTATAGTAGTAACCTCCGGCAAGGGGGGAGTCGGCAAAACTACCACCACCGCCAATATCGCGACGGCCCTTGCCGTGATGGGCAATAAAGTGGTCGCGATAGATGGGGATGTCGGCTTGCGCAACCTGGACGTGGTGATGGGGCTTGAAAACCGTATCGTATATACGCTGATCGACGCCCTGGAGGGGAACTGCCGCCTGAATCAGACGTTAATAAGGGACAAGCGGACGGAAAATCTGTATATGATACCTACGGCCCAGAGCAAGACCAAGGACGCCGTTTCTTCCGATCAGATGGTCAAAGTGTGCGACGATCTGAAACATGAATTTGATTACATACTCATCGACAGCCCGGCCGGGATAGAAGCCGGTTTCAAAAACGCCTCCGCGGGAGCGGAGGAGGCGCTTGTGGTGACGACCCCGGACGTTTCAGCCGTGAGAGACGCGGACAGAATAATAGGCTTGCTGGAATCGATGGGAAAGTCCCCGATACGTCTTATAGTGAACAGAATCCGCCCGCACATGGTGAAAAGGGGCGATATGCTGGGCGTATCGGACGTGCTGGACATACTGGCCATAGATCTGATAGGCATGGTCCCCGACGACGAGAGCGTTTTTACGAGTTCCAGCAAGGGAGAGCCTCTGACGTTGTCGAGCGATACGCAGGCCGCCGCCGCGTTCAGGAACATAGCGTCGCGCCTGACGGGAAACGACGTGCCCTTCATAAATCTGGACGAACCGCAGGGCGGCGGTTTCTTTGGCTTTCTCAAAAAGACTTTCGGTCACGGGAGGTGAGGGCTGTGGGTATTCGTTCCATTCTTTCGGGTTTCTTTGGTTCGGGCGGCAGCGAGCATATAAAGGACTCTTCTCCGGGGCAGATAGCCAGAGACAGGCTGACGGTCGTTCTGATGCACGACAGGGCCGATATATCGCCGGGCATAATGGAGAACATGAAGCACGATATAATAGAAGTGATTAAAAAATATATCGAAATAGACGAAAATCAGATAGAACTCGCATTGGAGAATGAAGACGACTCAGTAGCCCTGGTGGCCAATATCCCCATCAGGACAGTGCCCAGGAGACATAGGCCGCACGGGTAAGATGCTCCCCGAGGCAGGATACACCTGGGGCGAGATACACTCAGGGTTCGACAGGATAATGCTGCTGCTGACGATAATACTGTTCGCGCTTGGGCTGGTGTCGATATACAGCGCGGGCATGGGAGTCAGGCGCTCGACCTTGGATTACGTTTTAAGACAGATGATGTGGGCCGGAATAAGCGCCGTAATATACGTGATTATACTCCGCGTCGGTTATCGCAACTTAGTGCGGCTGGGATACTGGACGTATGGGGCGACGCTTCTCGCCCTTATCGCGCTCGACATGACGGGAGTAATTTCCAAGGGCAGTGAAAGATGGTTTCATTTCGGCGCCGTCAGCTTTCAGCCCGCCGAACTCGGCAAAGTTACCCTCATCCTGATGCTGTCGCGTTTCTGTCCGCGGCATCCCCCGAAAAGTATCAAAAATCTTGCGGGCGCGCTCGCGCTGTCGGGCATGAGCGTGCTGATGATTTTGCTGCAACCGGATCTCGGCAGCGCGCTGGTCTATGTGGCCATAATATTTGCCGTGCTGACGGTGGCGGGAACCCCCGGGAAGTATCTGGGCGGGGCTGTGATGGCGGCGTTGTGCGCCATGCCGTTTTTGTGGGATACCTTGCATGATTATCAAAAACTGAGGCTCATAGTTTTTCTCGACCCGTATATCGACCCGCAGGGCGCCGGGTATAATGTCATACAGTCCCGCATAGCCGTGGGTTCGGGAGGGCTGTGGGGCAAGGGTTTTTTGCAGGGAACGCAGGGAAGGCTGCATTTTTTGCCCGAGCCGCAGACCGATTTCATCTTCAGTGTATTTGCCGAGGAGTTCGGTTTCGTGGGAGGGGTTTTGGTAGTGGCGCTTTTCGCGGGCCTCTTCTGGAGAATTTTGCGCGGCGCGTTCCGCACAAAGGACACGAGGGCCAAATTGCTCAGCGTGGGAATCGTGACATGGCTTTGGTTTCAGGTGATGGAGAGTATCGCCATGAGCATGGGACTCGCGCCCATAACCGGCCTTCCGCTGCCGCTTTTCAGTTACGGAGGCAGTTCTCTGCTGATGGTGGCGGTTGGCCTTGCGCTGGCGCAGAGCGTAGCGATATCCTCGGCAAAAGAGAAGATCGCGCAGATTTCGTAATTTTGCGCGCGGCTCAAAGCGCTGATATTTTTTACGGATCGGCTTGTGACAGGCGAGTTGATCCTTAAATCAGCCTTCTTAAAGGGGTTTTTGGACGAATGATTCATGAGGAAATGACGAACCCGCTTTTCCCTCTGATGGCCTCGGTCAAGCGGCCGGGACGGTACGCGGGCGGGGAATGGGGGGCTTTTGCCGCGGAAGACCCTCATGGCGGGCCGAAGCTCATTCGGATGTGTCTCGCGTTCCCGGATGTTTACGAGGTCGGCATGAGCTATCTCGGGTATCAGATACTGTATTCTCTCATAAAGACGCTTGGTTACGCGG
>JAITAT010000242.1 GCA_031283975.1 Synergistaceae bacterium | reverse complement strand
GTTCGGTTTCGAGAAGAGCGCGGAGGAAACCCTGCGCGGCACGATGTGCAACGCCGTTTATGAGACTATGAAGTCGCATAACAGATTTTTCTCCATCGAGCCTAAAACCGGCAAGAGGGAATATTACGCCGCGATAATGGCTCACTCGCTCGCGCCGCGCGAAAGCATGTTCTCGTTTTTCGATTTTCTGTCCGATTTTTACGCGAACAACCTGCGGGGAGCGATCGTGAAAGGGGATCCCGCGCTCGCCGCGATGCCGGACGAAATGCAGCGTCTTTTCGAAGATTGCCCGGAAGATCCAGGCGCGGCAGTTCTCAAGGGCAGATATTCCGGGCTTCTGACGGGTCTTGCCGTTCTTTTGCGAAAACGTCCGATATTTTTCAGAAATTTTGCCGGGGACATATTGGAGAAGCTCGACAGGCTTTATTCCGGCGGCAGGATTGAAAACAGGACATATCTCGACGAACTGCTTAACTGCTGGTTCCATAAAAAAACCTCCGTCCCGGCCGGATCATTGCGGGCCGCGAAGCTTCCGATCGCCATGGAATACGGCGATATACGCCCGTTTTACGAGGTCGCGAATTCCGGCGCGGTAGAACTTGTCATACCGGATTTCCGTCTGAAACGCGAATCGAGCCGCTCTCCCGATGTGTTCGCCGAGATCGTGTGCGGCGGAGGGTTTTCCCGCGAGCCTCTGGGCATATACGGCGACGAGTTCTCATGGTCCGCTGAGGGAAGGAGAATTTCCCTCTTTGCCATGTCCGATTTCGCGTCGAGGAAAGATTTGCGGATAAGGGTCAAAATTCTTATGGACGGCAGAACGGTGTATGACTCCAAAACGTCGCTCTTCCGCGAAGTCATCGCGTTCAAGGGCTATGGGGAACTGCCGGTTCAGAATATCGGAACGGGCATTTTCAGCTTTTTCACCACCGGTGACAGGGAGCTGTCTTTCGAGAGGTCCGGCGACGACAGAATCGTCAGTTCCGCTTCCGGGCAGATGCGCGCCGTCAAATTTTCCGAACGGTTTGGATTGATTCTCGACGGGCATATAGTATGCTCCGATTTTAAGGACGAGTCGGTCGAAATTTTGATATCCCCGAATCCAAGCGACGAAGTGACGTACCTGTCCGGCGGCGGCGAATACAAGGTCTACAGCGGAGATGTTTCCGTCACGGCGCGAGTCCCGAAAGAACATGACCTCGGCAGGTACGCTTTCAGAGTGAACGGAAGAATCTATCCCTTCCGGGAGAGCGGCGCCGGAGGGCCGGATGGAACTGTGAACTGCGTTATCGATGCCGCCGACGACATGATTAGAGACGGGTTTCTGGATATCGTCGTCGCCGATACGGAAAGAACCGCCGAGGAGGTCTGCCGTTTTTGCTGCTATGTCATAAAGGATCTTCGGATAGCGTTCGACAGGCCGTATTATTTCGGCGGCGCGGATGGAACGGCGAGAATTGAGCACAATGGCGGGCAGACGGAGTTCGGCGTCGGAGAAGGGGAGTACAAGCTGATTCCGTTTGGCGACGGAGACCTGAAAATAAAAATTCCCATTGCCGCGTGGCGCATGGAACCACCCCTGCCGGACGGAGAAACGTCCGAATCCGGGATGACTGTGTGGCGCGGAAATATAACCGAAGAAGCGCGTGTCGTTGTGGTCTGCCCGGAGAAGATAACGTGCAAGCTGAGAATAGGCGAACAAATAATCGAATGCGCGAAACGGGAGCGCGGCTCCGCCGTCTTCGACATCGGCGCTTACGCCGCGCATTCCGACTTTACAAGGGACGAGGACGTCATTCCGGTTCAACTGCTATTGGACGGCGAGTACGACAGTTCGTGCCACGATCTCTTTTCGATATGCCTGAGAGAGACGTTCGGAGAGAACCCAAGGTTCGAAATGCGCGACGGGACTCTGACGCTCAAAAACCCGGCGGCTTTCATAGGCCCGGACGACGCGAAATTGGAGTATTTATTCAAAGGAAGAAAGAGCGGGACATACGAGATTAGCGCTCTGGAGACCGTCATATCCAACCGCTGCGAGCTTCCCCACGGAAATTATCACTACAAAGTATTTTCACTGTCGGACGGCCTGTTTCAAGCCGAGAGGAAAATGATCCGCACCGGTTCGTGCATTTTGGGGGACGTCGATATCTTCCATTTCGACAACAAACTGCTGGAAATCAAGCGCGTTCGCGCCGGATTCAAGGAATTTTTCATATTGCCGATATATGTCGAAAACCTCGAATTCGCCGAGACGAAAGAGAGATACGATGACGGCGTGGCGTACCCTGTATATAGCGGAACGTGCTATTACCTGAACCGCGACGACCAGAAGATATATTTCGCCGATAGCTTCAACCCGGTTCAGGTCGTGATAATAAACGGGCGCGATATCTGTCTTTACAAACAGGACGGAAGCAAGCCGTACCTCATATATGAATCGCGTCACAAGATAATCGAAGCGCTTCCGGAAAACGTGAGCGGGCTCATCTCCTACGTGCCCGATTTCTACGAATACGAGGCGCTGGAAGGTCATTGAGACTGATCTCCGCGTGTTCATCGTCACCGCGCGTATCAAGGAAATAAAGATGCCGCCGAAAACAACTGTTCCGCTGACATTAATCGCTTTCATTGCGATAAATCTCGCTTGTGACGCCGATATGAACCGAGTCAGCTAGAGGGGCGACGAACGACGTCGTGGGAAGCGAGTCCCAGGGGAATAGTATCCATGTGTCCTGGCTCGCTTCGCTGATGAACGCGTCGATTAAAGGGCGGCCTTCGGGTTTGGCGTATATCGCGGCGAAATATATTCCCGGAAACATTTTTCTCACTTCCCTCGCGGTGCGGCCTGTGTCCACCAGATCGTCTATTATCAGCCAGCTTTCATCCATGCCGATTAGATCGGGGCGTTTCAGGACATTCAGCGTATCGCTCCGGCTGCGGAGCGTGTAGCTGGATATACAGACCGTATCCACAACCCTTATGTTCAATTCCCGGGCGACGATGGCGGCGGGAACCAAGCCGCCCCGCGCTATGGCGACTATTCTGGACCAGTCGCGGCCGGTCTCCAGAAGTTTCCGGGCCAGCGCCCGGCAGTCATTTTGCATCTGTTCCCACGATATGGAAAAAGTTTTACGGTAGCAATCGTCGGCGTCCTTCACTCTGTTCCCTTCTTTCGGCGAAACTTGAGCAAATTATATAACACCCCGGCACGGCGAGGACAATTTATATTGTTGCGCTGTTTCGGTTTTAGTATAATAATGATGTCAATAAATCCGGTTTGGTTCCGGATCAATTTCATCAGAGGAGTGGTTGTTGTGGCCGCAAGGAAGATCTTCGCGATATTTTTCACTCTCATGCTCTGTCTCGCTTCAAGCGCCGCTTTAGCGGCGTTCCCGCCCGTAGAGCCGTCCGCGATGAACCCGGGGTTCGTATACGTCGGCCCGGCCGCCGACGGCGGATGGAGTACGATGCACGATATAGCCCGTAAAATCGTCGAAGAAAAATTCCCCGGCCTGAAAAGCGGCATCGTCGAATCGGTTCCCGAGGGGCCCGACGCGGAACGGGTCATGGAGACTTTCATTCGCAACGGTTCCAGGGTCATATTCGCGACCTCGTTCGGGTACATGGATCCGGTTCAAAACGTGGCGGCCAAACATCCCGACGTAATCTTCATGCACTGCTCCGGCTATAAACGCGCGGATAACGTGGGCACGTACTTCGGCAGAATCTACCAACCAAGATATCTCTCCGGCCTGGTGGCGGGCAAAATGACCAAGAGCAACGTAATAGGCTACATAGCGGCCTACCCCATTCCGGAGGTCATACGCGGGCTCGACGCCTTTACTCTAGGCGTTCGTAAGACCAATCCCAAGGCCGAGGTCAAGGTCGTCTGGCTTTTCTCCTGGCTCGACCCGGCCAAAGAGAAGGAAGCCACAAAAGCCCTCTTCGACCTGAAAGCCGACGTCATAGGGATGCACGCCGATACCGGGTCTGCTCCTCAGGCCGCCGAAGAGCTCGGCATATACGTTATAGGCTACAACAACGATATGAGCAATTACGCGCCGACAAAACACCTCACCTCGCCGATATGGCGCTGGAACATCGTTTATGACTACACCTTGAAAGCGATACAGGATGGCTCCTGGAAACCAGAGGATATATGGTGGGGTTTGAAGGAAGGCATGGTCGACCTCGCTCCGTTCGGCCCCGACGTTCCTGACGAAGTGAAAGCCCTCGTTGAAGACGAAAAACGGAAGATACTTTCCGGAGAGTGGGATGTGTTCCAAGGCCCGATCAAAGACCAGAGCGGCGCAATACGGGTTGCGGAAGGCGAACGGCTGACGGACGAAGAAATGCTCTCCCTGTCGTGGTACGTCGAGGGCATATCCGGCGAGATGCCCAAATAAACCGGGGAAAATATGGTAAAAAAACGCGTTCCATCAATGTTTTTTTCGGTCGTGTTTGCCGCGTTGCTGGCTGTTCTCGGCCCGGCTGGTTTAATCGCCGCGGACGAGGCGACGATCACGGCGGACTCCATGAAATACGATCCGAATACGGGGAATGTCACGGCGGCCGGCAATGTCCATCTCACCGGCTCTGACGGAGAGGTCTTCGGCGACAGCGGACTTGGTTCGATCAGCGGAGACAACTTTGAAGTTCACGGCAACGTAAGAGGGCATTTCAACACAAAGGACGGCAAAACCGTCAACATAGTCTGCGCGTCGGCGACACTGCGCGGAACTGATGACACCGGACGCGCCATCACCGCGTCCGGCGGCGTGAAAATAAACAGGGGAACGGAAAATCTGACCGCGGATACCGCCACGTGGGACATCAGCGTCGAAAAATATTCGGCCTCGGGCAATGTGCTGGGCGTATTCGAGGCATACTCCATCGACGCCGACGCGGTATCGAGGGACAAACATGTTTTCGAGGCACGGACCATAAGAAAATTTTCGGAACACGCGCGGAAGATAGACATGTCCGCCGATCGCGCGGAAGGGTTGCTGAACGACAAAAACGAAGTGACGGAGTTTACGGCGGACGGCGGCGTGATAGTGACGATGCCCGACAAACGGGGCGTAGTCACTCGGGCGACGGGGAAAAAGAGCGTATATTCCCTGGCCCGCGGCACGGTGGTGCTGTCGGGACGTGCGACGCTGACTCAGGCCGGGCGCGTTTTAAATTCCGAAAACATCGTTTATTTCATCGAATCCGGGCGAGTGGACGCGCTGGGCAGCCCCTCTATCACCTTTGAAACCGATAGGAAAAAATAAGTGGCGGGAACTTTAAGGGCCGTCGACCTTTTCAAAACTTTCAAGAAACGTCTCGTCGTTGACGGAGTCAACTTGACCGTCAATACGGGTGAGATTGTCGGATTGCTGGGTCCCAACGGCGCCGGCAAGAGCACGACGTTCTATATGATCGTCGGACGCATTCTGCCGGACTCGGGACAGGTGACGATCAACGAACGCGACGCAAGCTTCATGCCCATGTACGCCAGGGCGCGGCTGGGCATAGGATACCTGCCGCAGGAGCCGTCCATCTTTCGGAACCTGTCCGTCCTGGACAATATCAAACTCGTGCTGATGGCTAATAATGTCGACGTCTCCACAGCTAAATCGGAGAGCGAGAGAATAATCGAGGAAATGGGGCTGTCGGCGGTAGTTTCGGCGCCAGGATTTGCCCTCTCCGGCGGAGAGCGCAGGAGGGTGGAGATAGCTCGGTGCCTCGCCATGAAACCCAGTTTTATCCTGCTGGACGAACCCTTCAGCGGGATCGATCCCGTTGCGGTCTACGACCTTCAGGAAATAGTCTCCACGCTGAAAAAAAAAGGCTACGGGATACTTCTCACGGATCACAACGTCAGAGAGACGCTAGCCATCACTGACAGGGCGTATCTGATGTACCAGGGCAAGGTCGTTCTGGAGGGCCCTCCCGACACAATAGCGAACGACCCCACGGCGAAAAAATATTATCTGGGCGAGCGCTTCGAGTGGTAAAAGAAACGGCGCCTATGCCGGGCATGGTAAACAGAGCCATGCGCATGATGGCCGGCACTTTGGCAAGCCGCGTATTAGGCCTGCTGCGGGAAATTCTCACCGCGTCGTTTTTTGGAGCTACACGCCTGTTGGACGCGTATTATGTGGCATATACTCTCGCCAATCTGTCTCGTCAGCTTTTGGCCGAGGGCGCTCTTTCAGCGTCCTTTGTCCCCGCGTTTTCGCGCGTCTACGGCGAGCGGGGGGGCAAGGCCGCCCAAAAACTGGCTCGTCAGATACTCTCGATACTCATTGCGGCATGTGCTTTGGTGATAGCGCTGGGGATATTGTTCTCTCCGTTTCTGGTGACGATGATAGCGCCGGGATTCGACGAATCCATGCGTGGCGCCGCCGTCGCTTTCACGCGGGCGCTCTTTCCGTTCCTCATGATAGTCTCGGTCGGGGCGCTCGCTATGGGGGTGCTGAACAGCGTTGGAAGTTTCTTCGTACCGGCCGTCGCTCCCGCCGCGAGCAATCTGGCGTTCATCGCCCTGTTGCTGGCGGTCGGCCGGGCGTCCGTCTGGGCGATGATCGCGGCGGTGCTTGTCGGGGGGATGTGCAATATGACGCTGCAATGGGTTATGGCCTGGAAGATGGGGTATCTGCTCATCCCCTCAAAACCCGATCTGAGCGATCCGGAACTGAGACGGACATTGGCGCTCTTCCTGCCGTATGCGGCGGGACTGTCGCTGAACCAGATAAATCCCGTCGTCAGCAGGATGCTCGGCTCATTTCTGGAGGCTGGGGTGATATCGGCGCTCAATTACGCGGACAGGATAATACAACTGCCGCTCGGGCTGTTTGTAATAGCGATATCCCAGGCCGTGCTTCCCATGTTGTCCAGGCTCCGGCCCGACGACAAAGAAAATTCCCGCGCTTTTATGAGGGACGCGCTGCGTTTCAACCTGTTCATCGTTCTGCCGTCGGCGTTAGCGCTCATTCTGCTTGCCGGCCCCATAGTCCATATCCTGCTCTTCCGAGGCGCTTTCGGCAAATGGGCGTGGACGACTACTTCGGGCGCTCTTGCATGCTATGCCGCGGGACTGCCGGGCATGGCGTGCAATTCCGTCATAATGCGGGCGCTGTACGCCAGGAGTCTTCCGAAGGCGGCGATGGGCGTGACCGCGTTCACGGTGTGCGCCAATCTGCTGATAGGCTCCCTTTTGATGACTCGTTTTTCGTACATGGGGCTGGCCGCCGGGACGTCGTGCGCTTTTACCGGAGCGTCGTTCTTCGGAGCGTGGCGGTTGAGACGAGATATCGGAATGCCGATAAAGCTCTTCGATCCGTCATGGCTCTTCCGTCTGCTGTTTTCATGCGGAACGATGTTCTGCTCTCTCGCTTTCGCATCGTCGGCGTTCCCCTATCCGGCCGAATCGGTGTTCGCGGTCCGCACGCTATGGCTGTTAGCGATGATACTGCTGGGCTGCGGGCTCTATGCCGCTCTTACCATCGTCTTGAAATGCCCGGAATGGGCATGGATTAAGGGCGCTATTGCGCTTAAAACTAAAACGGAAGAAGCGTGATGAAATGAAATTTCCAGTCCGCGCGGCGGGGAACGCGATATTGGCGCTCACGACACTGCTGCTCTTTTCCCGGCCGGGAGCGGTATATGCTTCCGTCTATCTCGGAAATGTCGAAAAATTGCTGCATGCCCGAACGTCGGCATTCTGGTACGACGCCGACAGGCTGGATGGCCTGGCCTTGAACTCAAGAGGGAAAGTCACGTTTCTCTATGTGGATGGCAAGTTAGCCGGAGCGCTGTCACGTCTCAAAGCGCAACAGATGGAGAGCGGGCCGACTCCCGAAATACCGCCTCAGTTTTTCGCGTATTCCAACAAATATAATTCCAGAAAAAAACAAGCTATTTTCATAGCGAGGATTGACGCGCTGAAAATGTGGGAATTCGACTCGGGGAAAATATCCGTCGGCGGTTACTCTCCGTCGGAAAAGGATATAATCAGAGGCGTGTCGGACAATCCCAACGCGGAATTACGGCACGGGACGACGGAGCTTCCTAAGAACTATCGCGGCTACATAGGTTTTTTTGTCCCGGTGGGAAACGTGACGCCGGGAACGAACATAAAATTGGGCTACGGGGAAGAAAGCGTGGAGTGGTTGGTTCCGTAGGATAAAGACGTCCCCCTTTTACACGAACGGAGGTATCTCAAATGCACGTTTATAAATGCGCCGAATGCGGAAATAAATTCGAGACAGAAAGCTTCGCCAGCCGATGCCCGGTTTGCCGGTGCAAAATCCTGATCCACGAGGAAGGTGAGAAGCGCCGCGCGCACAAGTGTTCCGGAGGAAGCTGCGGGCACGGCTGTTCATGCGACCGTCACTGAACCGCGCGTGACGTCCGATTTTATAACATTAGGCATCGAAACGAGCTGTGACGACACTGCCGTCGCATTGCTGCGCGGCGGAGTGGCCATTTTATACGAAGCTGTGTCGAGCCAGATCATCGATCATGCTCCTTTCGGGGGAGTCCTTCCGGAATTGGCGTCACGCAAACATCTGGAGACGTTGCTGCCGTTGATTCGCGCGGCGATGAGCGGCGCGGGCGTCACTCCGGCGGACATCGGGTTGATAGCGGTCACTGCCGGGCCCGGGCTCATGGGTTCGCTGCTGGTTGGCGTGATGACGGCAAAAGCGTTCTCGCAGGGTTGGGACGTCCCTTTCATCGGCGTAAATCACCTCGAAGGACATCTGTACTCCGGGATACTCTCGCACCCCGAATTGAAACCGCCCTTTCTCTGTCTCATAGTATCGGGAGGACATACGGAGATAGTGCTGGCGAACGGGGGAAGGGATTACGTCCTGCTGGGCGGCACAAGAGATGACGCGGCGGGAGAGGCCTATGACAAGGCCGCCAAGCTGATGGGGCTTGGTTACCCCGGCGGCCCTGCGGTCGAGCGCATGGCGCGCGGCGGCGACGCCGAGTCTTTT
>JAITAT010000235.1 GCA_031283975.1 Synergistaceae bacterium | reverse complement strand
TGAGAAACGCGCCCGACTCGGCGTTTTTTCGGGGGGATTCCGTCAGCGTCTCCCATATCTCCGACGCGGTTTTCTCGAAACGCATTACCTCCCACGCATACGCGCTCATGTGTCCTCCCGCTTTGGACAGCACTGGAAGAGCGGCCGAATCGCGCATCATCCGCAAAAGCTCTCTTCCGGTTTCGTCCGCGCCGAGGATCCTGATGTAGGCCGGGCCGTTTTTCTGAAACTTTTCGCTTTGCGCCCGCCGCAGGTTCAGCAGAATGTGGGCGCAATACCTCTGGATTCTTCCGCGCGGGTATCTCCGGCTCGTGCACATGTCGACGAACGAGTCGTATGATTCGGCGGCGTAAGCGCAGGATTTCATCCTGTTTTCGAGCCCCTCGCGCATCTCCGCGATATCCGACAGTTCCTCGCGCGAGGCGCGAAGCAGCGCCTGTTTGACCGCCCTCCACAGACGGTCGCGGCTCTGGGCGGCGTGTCCGTTTTTTATCTCGCCGGCGATGATATCGGCGCACGTTTCCGGCATGAACCGGAGCGCCGCTCCGATGTCCGGGGACGATATCATCCCGCGTATCGCGGACGCGCTCGCTATTCCGCCGCGCGCTGTGCTGTCGTGAAACTCCGCGCCGGTTCTCTCTACGAGCAAAGTCTCCATCGGATATTTTTTCTCGCGTATTCTTTTTATGTACGCGAGCGCCAAGTTGTTGTTGGGGCTTTTCAATAGCCCCAGCGCGCCTGGAATAGTTTCCTCCAGCGCCATGCTTCTCGATTGCACGAACGAGTATCCTATGCCGAGAAATTTTTTGAGAGAGTCTTTGAATGCGGGAGGCTCCGCGTTGAGGACTTCCGCCGCCGACTCGAACAGCGATTTTTCTCCGAGGCGCGCTTCCGTTCCGAACGAAACGCAGCCGACTATTCCTGTCCCCGCAAGCGTGTCGATGGCGGCGTCGGCGAATATTCCGGCGTTGCGGCACGAAAAAACGCAGGGCAGCTCGATCACCAGATTGACGCCGCATGAGAGAGCCATGCGTGCGCGGGCGAACTTGTCGACTATCGAGGGTTCACCTCTTTGAGTGAAATTTGCGGAAATCAGTGCTATAATCGCTTCGGCTCGCGCGTGTTCAAGCGATTTGCCAATGTGATATTGATGTCCCAGGTGGAACGGGTTATATTCGGCCACAATTCCTGTTATTTTCAATTCGCGGCGCAACTCCTTTCGGCGTGTCACTACATTAAGCGCACGAGGGTCAAAAGGTCAAGGAGGTAGTAATTACATTATGAAGATTCTGGTTTTGAATTGCGGCAGTTCTTCCCTCAAGTATCAGTTGTTCGACATGACGGACGAAACGGTCATTGCCAAGGGGCTCGTCGAGCGTATCGGAATAAACGGATCACGGGTCAAGCACAAGCGAGCCGTCGGCGAGGATATCGTCCGCGAGGGCGACATTTCCGATCATACCGAGGCCATAAAGATAATCCTAGGCATGTTGACCGCATCCGGTACGGGTGTTCTCAAAAACCTCGATGAGATATCGGCGGCCGGACATCGGGTGGTTCATGGGGGCGAAAAGAACGCGGCTTCGGTGTTGGTGGACGACGCCGTGATGAAGGGTATAGAGGAATGCGTGTATCTGGCGCCGCTCCACAATCCGGCCAACCTCGCGGGGATAAAGGCCCTGCAGAGAAGCCTGCCTGGGATTCCGAACGTGGCCGTGTTCGATACCGCGTTTCATCAGACGATGCCGCCGGAGGCGTTTCTCTACGGCATACCGTATAAATATTACGAGTCGAACAAGGTTCGCCGCTATTCCTTCCACGGCACGAGCCATATGTATGTGTCGCAAAGAGCCGCCGAAATGCTGGGACGTCCCATCGAATCCCTTAAAATCATAACCTGCCACCTCGGCAACGGAAGTTCGCTGACCGCGGTCGACGGAGGACGCAGCGTCGATTCGAGCCTCGGTTTCGGCACGGCTCCGGGCATACTGATGGGCACGCGCTGCGGAGACGTGGACAGCGCCGTCGTCCTCTATCTCGTCCAATCCGAGGGAGGGACCGACCGCGTCAGCGACATCCTCAACAAGGAGAGCGGGCTTCTCGGCGTCTCCGGCGTTTCGAGCGATCTCCGCGACGTGGAGACGGCCGCCGACAGAGGCAGCGAGCGAGCCGGGCTTGCAGTCAGTATGCTCGTTCGGTCGGTCAAGAAGTATATAGCCTCGTATGCGGCCGTCATGGGCGGAGTTGACGCCATAGCGTTCACCGCCGGCATCGGCGAAAACAGCGACTGCGTAAGAAAGGGAGCCCTGGAAGGTCTCGAATTCATGGGCGTGAAATTGGACGGCGCGAAAAACTCGTCGATCCGGGGGTGTGAAGCGGTGATAAGCGCGCCCGATTCCCGCGTCAAAGTGATGGTCATTCCGACCAACGAGGAATTGATGATAGCGCGCGATACACTGAGACTGACGAAAAAATAGACGGGGACGAAATATGCGGAGATGGAGAACGTCGAATCGCTCCTGGACGAATTACGCTGCGGTATTTTGCTCTCCGATATCCATAAAAGCGGGGAACCGTACAAAACGGCGGCGGAACTTCCGATAAGCGGCGTTGTGAAATACTGGGGGCAGAGTTATGTTCCCGGCGGGCCGGTGCGCGTCAGTATCACGGCGAATTACGCGCGGGGCGACATAGCGGTTCGCATCGAACTTGCCTGCGAATTTCACGTACCGTGTTCTCGGTGTCTTGAAGAAACTATGCTTGCAATAAACGGCGATATGAGGTATCTTTTCACAACGCGGCGTTCGCGGCGCGAAGATGATGAATGCGCCGGCGAGGAAGAAGACGGTTATATCGAGGCTATAGAGATAGATAAGTTCCAGGCGGAACTCGATCTGACGCCATATGTTTGGGAGACGATTATTCTCAGTCTCCCGGAAAAAGTTTTGTGCCGGGAGGACTGCAAGGGGTTGTGTCCCGTCTGCGGAGGCCGCAAAAACGTGAATGAGTGCGGCTGTATAACGGACGCGGCGGATCCGAGGTTGGAAGTGTTGAAGAATCTTTTGTGATGATAACCCGATTTGATATGGCAAAAACAAGGAGGGGAGACAATGGCGACTCCAAAGAGAAGAATATCCCACGCTCGCACGCATAATCGCAAGGCAAAGTTTCTGGGCGCGCTTTCGGCCGTTCCGACGACTATATGTCCGAGATGCGGCGAAGAAATTCAGACCTATCGCGCCTGCGGCGCTTGCGGTTACTATCGCGGCAGACAAGTGCTCAAGATATCAGCTGAAGAAGAAAATAAGTGAACTGACGTGCGGCGATTTGGGGGAGGCGGGGAAATACCGCCTCTTATTGCTGATTATGAGGTGCGGCCATGCCTTTCATGAATTTCATGAGCATAACGAGAGCGCTGTCGGACGAAAATAGAGTGCGGATACTGATGGCTCTCAGGAACCGCCGTTTCTGCGTCTGCGAGATCACGGCGTTTTTGGATCTGTCCCCATCGACGACGTCCAAGCATCTGACGGTGCTGAAACAGGCGAGGCTCATAGAGGGTCGCAAAGAGGGCAAGTGGGTCTATTACAGACTGGCGGATTCGCCGCAGAGCTACGGAATGGCGCGCGAGGCGATAGCCTGGATAGAGCGGGCCATAGGAGACAGCCCCGACATACTCGAAGATGAGGCGCGTATAAAAGAGATACTGGAGAGCGAGAAAATGAAATTCGGCATAGACGATTCGGGCGTCTGCGATGAATTTCATTCTCTCGCCGTTCACTCGCTGGAGCAGGATTGAACGGGAACCGGCTCCGTTTTATCGCGGATCGGCTCCAAGAATATGCTGTTTGAAGGAAGTGGCTTACAGGTGACTCGGGACGAACCACTTTTAATTATAGAATCTGTCGGAAAAGAGTTCTTTGGGAACAGAGTGCTGTCCGGTGTGGATTTCTCGCTTGGACGAGGCGAGATTTTGGGCCTGGTCGGCGAAAATGGAGCGGGCAAGTCGACGCTGATGAATATCCTGTTCGGTATGCCGGTGATCGCTCAGACCGGAGGATATGAGGGGCGCATCGTCTTTGACGGCCGCGAGGCCAGGTTCGCGTCCCCATTCGACGCTATCGACGCCGGAATAGGCATGGTTCATCAGGAATTTTCACTGCTTCCCGGGTTTACGGTCACTGAAAATATACTTCTCAACAGGGAATCAACCAAGTATAACCCTCTCGTGGAGGTGTTCGGGGACAGAATCAGGACGCTCGATCGCGGCGATATGCGCGAGCGGGCGTCAAGAGCCATAGCAACCGTGGGTTTTGCCATAGATAGTGAAACACTTGCCGCTGAAATGCCCGTCGGGCACAAACAGTTCACGGAGATAGCGCGCGAAATCGACCGCAAAAACACAAAATTGCTGGTTTTGGATGAACCGACTGCCGTACTCACCGAAGGAGAGGCTGAAATTCTCATACAATCCCTCCGCAATCTCTCCTCCAAGGGCATCTCGATGATTTTCATCTCGCACAGACTCCAGGAGATAATGTCTCTCTGCGACAAAATCGTCGTGCTGCGCGACGGCGGAGTCGTGAAGGAGACGCGGCCCCAGGAGACCGACGTTTTCCAGATAGCTAAAATGATGGTGGGGCGCGATGTGAACACGGATACCTCCAAGAGGAATACCGCG
>JAITAT010000177.1 GCA_031283975.1 Synergistaceae bacterium | reverse complement strand
GAACACGTGTCCGGGTTCCAACGGCACGTCGTGACCTTCGATGATGTAGGGTTCCTCGTGAATCGCTATACCGACGCCATGCCCCAGCCTGTTGAGGAAGTATTGCCCGTAGCCGGCTTCCGCGATTATTTTGCGGGCCGCTCTGTCGACGTCCTGCCCGGTTTTTCCTCTTTGCACGGCTGACTCTCCGGCTTCCTGCGCCTTTAAAACGGTATCGTAAACTTTTTTCATTTCATCACTCGCGCCGCCGACGCAAAATGTCCTTGTCATGTCGGAGCAGTAGCCTTTATAGCGGCATCCCATATCCACAACTACGAAATCGTTATCCCGCACGATCCCGCCGGTGCCTTGATAATGCGGCATGGAGCCACCCGGTCCTCTTGCCACTATCGGGGAGAATGAAATATCCTCGGCGCCGTGTTTGGCAAAGAGTTTCAAAAGTTCTTCCCGTATCTCTTTTTCACTCAAACCCTTCCTGATGAATTTGGAGATGTCTTCCATTACGGCGTCCGCAATCGCTCCGGCGCGCCTCAAGTATTCGAGTTCCGTTTCGTCTTTTATTCCGCGAAGCGGCGACAGTGCCGACGCGCCGTTAATATATTCCGCGCCGAGAGCGGCCATGATTTCTATCAGATCGACGCCGCGCACTCCGTCATTGACTGCGATTTTGCCTCCGGTGACGCCGATTTCCCGGCAGCCCGCGACAAAAGCTCCGACGAAGCCTTCGTGATCGGCCCAAATTTTATAGATTGCGCCGCTTCCGAGCGCGCCGCGCATTTCCTCGCCATAGAGCATCGGCACCAGAGCGAATATTTTGCCGTCCGATGATATTACAAGCCCTTTGGGTCTCTCGTCGTCGAAGAGTTTCAAGTCCGCCAGATATTCAAGATCCGTCGAAGGGCCAGCGAAAAAGGCGTTGATTCCTTTTTGTCGGAGAAGAGCAGCGAGGTTTTCGGTTCTTTCTCTGTGAAGCATAAGTATTCCTCCTGATTTTTGAATCATATAGTAATATTTTATATTTTACGTAATTTTTACTTTAAAAATTTCCAATATTATTTATCATTATAGCACGGGGTGGCAATCCAAAGTTTGTACAAAGTACATTTTGGGGTTCACAAAACAACGATCTGTCAAGATGTTGCGACGTGATGGCTGATGCCGTTTGCGTCAGCCGGCGGGTCGCTCGGGCTAACGGCCTGTACATTGTACAAATTTGGAGGGTGATTATAAATGAAATTCATACATTTGCTGATAGTTGAACCGGATCCGATAGCGCTCTTTTCCATGGAGCAGATGATAAGGTACTTTGATAATTTTCTGGTTGTCGATAGAGTGGAGAACATGGAAGACGCGCTGGAGAGATTGAGGGTAGTTCCGATAGATCTAGTTATCATAGCTGAGAACGCGCGCGATGAGAAATGGAAGGACATCAAAAAGATCTCGAACGGCGCGAAAATGATATTCATTGCGCAAAATCCGTCGCGCGAATTTATTCAGGAAGCCGTTAAGGAAGGCGTATGGGATGTGATCCTGAGACCAGTCGAGCCCGAGAGATTGCGTTTTTCGCTGGAGATGTTTCAATATCGTTTCACTAACATGAAAACACTGGAGCCTCCTATATTGCAGGACAAGATTGACGCGGTGTTTTTCCCGCGCGAACATCGCCAGGATTCAATTGGCGGAACCATCAGAAACAGTGAAATGCTGAGTAAGGTCATGAATCTGATCAAAGATAACGACGGCCTGCAGTCGGCGGGGGAGATAGCGGAAGTGCTGAACGTGTCAAGGATAACGGTTCGGAAATATTGCGAAGCGCTGGTTAACACCGGAAAGTTGCGTGTCAGGAATAAATATCAGACGAAGGGACGTCCTATCAAGCAGTACTTTCCCGTATAAAAGTTTTTCCACGGGAAGGCCGGACGAAACCGAAAAAATCGCTTTCCGCCAAAGTCGTGCGGCTTTGGCGGAAGGTCGTTGTATTCGTCTCCGAACAAATTCGACGAGACAGTTTTTATATAGCCGGAACACGAGATGCTCGCGCGGGGCAGACTGGATACTGTCCGGCGGCGCGTGATATCTGTTCTTGGGTGAGTCCGAAGGGGTTTCCGATGAGTCTCGCCTGGTAGTAAACACATGCGGTCAGTTCCGCCGACTGGGCAAGTTCCAGCGCTTCCGCTACCGTTTCCCCCATCACGACTAAACCATGATTGCGTAATAGCACGGCGTTTTTTGCCGCGTCAGGTTTTCCGGCGGCCGTTAAAACCGCTCTGCCCATGTCGGAACTGCCGGGCGTGATAAAATCGTCCGTCGGGTATATTCGCGGCGCCCCGAATTTCAGGCCTTCGACGCTGACGACAGCGATGTATTCTCCCAACACCGCAAAAGTCATGGCGTACGGCGAGTGAGTGTGAATGATCGCGTTCACCCCGGGCATCGCTTTCATGAGCATTGTGTGCATGGGCGTTTCGGACGACGGTTTAGATGGACCCTCCAACTGGTTGCCGTCGGCGTCGACCACGCACATGATATCCGCAGAATACAGTTCATATTCGATGCCTGACGGAGTGACGGCGAGGAGATCGGTTTTCGGAATACGCGCGCTGACGTTGCCGGATGTTCCGGCTATGAGACCTGTTTTATAGAGACGCAACGAAACGTCGCTGATTTCCTTGAGTATCGTTTCTTTGTTTTTCGTGGGTACTCGCCTCCTCGTCCGATCTTCGGGGCTTGCGGTGATTCTCGAACAAGATTTGTGCCGGCTCCCGTGAGACCCGGCACAAATTCGAGGATTGCCGTTACTCCGAATCGGTTTCGGAGGAGTTTTCCTCTTCCCCCTTGGCTTTCAGAAAATCTCCGATGGTCATGGAAATTTCCTCCGTAGGTATCTGAGGCCCCCGCTCCCTGTTCTGTTTGCGTTCTCCGTCGTCTCTTCTCGATCGGTGTTCGTGACCGCTGTGTGAGGAAGCGTCCTCTGAGAAGCGTTTTTCTTCCTCTG
>JAITAT010000146.1 GCA_031283975.1 Synergistaceae bacterium | reverse complement strand
GGAGGGAGTTTCCGAACACCGTATTCGGCGTCGTCCAGACGCCATGCCCGTAATCCCGCGAGATATCAGCGTTCGCTATGCTGAGTGAATGTTTTCCGTGCCCGTGGACGGACGGAACATATATCGACGAATGTTCCGACAGCTCGGCAAGCGTTTTTTCACGCGAAAAGCCGCGCCTGAGCGTCTTGACGATCGAGCGGACGGTTTGAACCCCATCCCCGAGTACCACGAAATCGCAAATCCCCGAAAGAGACAGAGGATTGATGTACGTCATCGCCCCTCCCGCTCCCACCAATGGAGATTCATGTGATCGCGCGCGTTCTCGGATCTCGCGGGAGGGAGAAATTCCTCCTTTGGCGAGCCATTTCGAGAATGTGAGTACATCAGCCTCGTAAGGTACGCTTCCCAGTATCATGGGAAACTTTTCGAGCATGGTATCGCGTTCGACGGAGCGGTACGGTATCGGTGACGCGAAGAAGCGTTCCGCCGCGACGCCCAGTTCTCGCAAAGCACGGTATATATAATGTATGCCAAGGTTCGCCATTCCAACCTCATAACTCGCGGGGTAAAATATCGCGCAGCCTCCGTCTCCCCCGGACGGCATACCGACAGTCGCGCGCTCCGATTTTCTATAATCCGACCAGGTTGCCCACTTTGACGTTACACTCAACAGGCGGCCTTATTTTCTCTTTATCCTGTTTCTGATGTAAGGCGGGATATCCAGTTGATCCTGCGGAAGTCCCTGATTGCTGAACAAATTTTCGTCATCGGACGCGCCGGCGAATTGGACTTCCGTCTCCCCCATATCGGAACGTCCCTTCAATTGAACAGGCGCCGGAGCGCCGGTCTGAACGGGGGGAGCGCTGACCGGCGCGGCGCTCTGTTGTCCGACCGTCGTGTCGGCTATCGCCACGCGGGCCGGTTTGGTGAGTATTCTGTTCGGCTGAGGCGTCCTGACCGCGGAGTACATGGAGTGCATCGCCCCGGAGACGACGGCTTCGTCGAAATCGGTAGCTATTATGGTAATTCTTACCATGTCATCCATATCGGGATCGAAAACCTGCCCCCATATCAGGTTCACGTCCTTGTCGGACGCATTATTGATTATGGTGGCCGCTTCGTCTATCTCGTGGATGGTTATTTTCGAACTGCCCGTGACGTTGAACAGCACCCTCTTCGCTCCGACCATCGGAACTTCCATTAGCGGGCTGTTGATGGCGTTGTGAGCCGCGGTCGCCACCCTGTTTTCCCCATACCCCTCTCCGATGCCCATTATCGCTGAACCGGCGTTGCTCATTATGGTTCGCACGTCGGCAAAATCCACATTTACGAGCCCGGGGCGCAAAATTAAATCGGTGACCCCCTGTACCGCCTGATGCAGAACATTGTCCGCCTGTTCGAACGCTTTGTTGAGCGGCGTTTTTTTGTCCGATATCGACAGAAGCCTGTCGTTGGGGATCACTATCAGTGCGTCGACCTGCTCTTTCAGGTTCATTATCCCGTCCACCGTATGCGCCAGACGTCTCTTGCCCTCGAACGAAAAAGGCCTCGTGACGACCGCGACCACCAAGGCTCCGGTCTCCCTGGCTATACCGGCTATCACCGGCGAAGCGCCCGTGCCCGTTCCTCCACCCATGCCGGCGGCGATAAAAATCATATCCGCTCCTTCCAGAGCGGCGCGAATCTCGTCGCGCGATTCGAGGGCGGCTTTCTCCCCGATCGCCGGATCGGCTCCGGCGCCCAGCCCTCTCGTCAGTTCCTTTCCCAGCATTATTTTAATGGAAGCCTCCATCAGATCGAGATGCGCGTGATCCGTGTTTGCCGCTATAAAATCAACGCCCTCGACGCGTCCGCGTATTATATGATTTAAAGCGTTGTTTCCTCCTCCTCCCACACCCACTACTTTTATAATCTCTCGGTTGGAGCGGCCTTGGGTATCGAGCTGAAAAATTTCCGGCATTGTTACTCCCCCTAATCTCTCGCGAGAGACATCAGAATAATTCCTTGAATAAATTTATTATAGATTGCAGGAGCGGGAACTTGCCGCCGTTCCTGCCGGCCGAATTCATCATTTTCCCGATACCCGACGGCGAAGCCATCGACGAGTCGGCGACGGACGAATCGAATGAATTGTCTATAAACCTGAAAGGATCTCTCTCCTGCTCCAGGACGTACCGTATTATTCCAGCGGCGCAAGTGTACTCGGCCCCGTTTCTGTTCGGAGGCATCTTTCCGGAATCGAGAGGCAAAGCCACCCTGACCGGCGTGTTCATTATCCGGGAGAGATAGTGGTCTATTCCGGCGCTTTTCGAGCCGCCGCCTGTGATGACGAGTCCCCCCGGGAGCATGGCGACTCCCGCCTCGGCTATCTCGTTTTTTATCAGGACGGCGAACAGCTCCTCGACGCGGCATTGGACGATGTCGGTAAGTTCCGACATGGAATAGGAATAGTTACGGCCCATATGGTCGAATTCGAGGTTTTCCGGCTGATCGGGAGTGGCCTCAGAGAAAAGGTCGACCTCTTTTTTTATCTCTTCGGCCTTGTTTATGGGTATCTTCAAAACGGTGGATACGTCGTTCGTTATGTGATCGCCGCCCACGGATATGACCGCCAGGTGTTTCGGGCGTCCCTCCACAAAAACCGCCACTCCGCATGTGCCGCCGCCTATGTCGACCACGGAAGCGCCTACCACGCTCTCCTCCGGCGTCAAGGCTCCCAGCGCGGACGCGAGAGGTTTTATCACGAGCCCGCTCACGTCCAGCCTCGCTCTCTCAACGCAATTTCGGACGTTCTGCACCATCGCGACCGGAACTATCACTGATTCCAGCTCGATATCCAATCTCATGGCCGTCATACCCAGAGGGTCGTCTATCCCGCTATTGCCGTCGAGGGAGTATTCAACGGGGATTGTATGCAATATCATTTTGCCGCTCGGCACCGACACATTTGCCTGAGCGGATTCTATCACGCGTTCGATGTCTATCTGCATGACGGGGCGCGGCGCCCGTCCCAGAGAAACCATTCCTCTCGTCTTGACGCTTTGAACGTCGCTTCCGCTGAATGAAACGGTCGCTTCCGTGAGTTCGAGCCCAACCATGTTTTCCGCGTCCTCGATGGCGTGTCTCAGGGATTTCACAGTCTGATCGATATTCACTATGAGCCCTTTCCTTATTCCGCGGGACGGCGCCTGTCCGATGCCGATTATTTGGGCCTCCCCGCTCGGGCCTTCGCGTTCCGCCACGACGACGGTTACCTTGCTTGTACCGAGATCGAGACCGACGAGAACCTCCGGATCCCTGTAACCGGACGAACTAGAAGTTTTTTTAAACAACGCAGGGCCCCCCATCAAAAAAATAAAAGATTTGTTTCATCGTTCCCATCACATTTTCCCTTTTTCCAGTACGGTAAACGTCATATTCGTATACGTGGCGTTTATGACCAACCCCTGAGGCACGCCTCCCGAAGCGCTTGGGTATATGTTCTCGAGAGCGGCCGCCAGGGACAGCCAGTCTGACGCGTCGTCCTTCACGACCAATTCCCCCGTTATCCGGTCGGGACCGCCCAGCATGATATGCACCATCTGACGTCCTTCAATTTTTTTGGCCATCAGACAGTAAATGTCGTTCTTCCATCCTATCCTGTCAATAGTATCATACCACCTGGCTATCTTCGCCATGGGCAGGCTCGACGTATATATGTCACACCTCTGCTGTTCGGGATCCAAAGGAACCGGCATCCGTGAATCCCATGCCAGAATGGGCCGGTTCGGGAAAGTCACTCCTTTGACAATCGCTCCGGCGGGCAATGTAGCCCGCCACATGCGGCCGTTTGACGAAAGCCACCAGTGTTCCGAATTCCACGAGACCGCCAGGAATATATCGAGCGGGGCGACGTCGACCCTGTATCTCCCCCACCCTTCTACCGCTATATCCACCGACACGGGGTAATAATCCATTACGCGTTTTTCAAACCCCGACTCGCAGAAGAAAAGCAAAGGCCAGAAATCCTCGACGTTTTTCGGCAGCGCCTGCCAGATGACTTCTTCGGGAATGACATTTCCCGGGGTTATTTCGATATTCTGCATCCTGAAAAAGCGGTACCGCGCCTCCGTGAAATAAAGCGCGCCGCACAAGATGCTAGCGACTAAGATATAGCGTTTCCATCGGCGTCCTTCATGCTTATGCCGGCGCATTTCAGGCATCCCCGATTCCGATAGTTTTTATCTCGAAGCAGAGCGACGTCCCGAACGCGTCCCGAACCATCTTTTTGCAGGTCAGCGCGAGCGACAGTATGTCATGCGCCGTACACTCCCCCACGTTCTCTATAAAATTAGCGTGAGCCTCCGAGACCTTCGCGCCGCCCATCTTCATTCCTTTGCAGCCGGCAGCGTCCAGCAATCTTCCCGCGCTGTCGAGGGGAGGATTCCTGAAAACGCATCCCGCCGTGCGGGACGCGGCCGGCTGCGTTTTTCTGCTTTCCATCGCCTCTTTCACCGAACGCGCCACTTTGCCGCGCTCGGACTCGCGAAGCATGAAAGAGACGCTTTGCGCCACGCGCCCGCCATCCCCAAAGAGCGAACATTTCCTGTATCCCCACGTTATTTCGCCCGCGCTCCATTTGACGACCGCGCCGCCGCGCTCGACGGAGGTCACGCTTTCCACGGCGGATCCGATGAACCAGTTCGCGGCGCCCGCGTTGCCGGCGATCGCTCCTCCCACCGTACCGGGGATCCCGGCCGCGAACTCGAGACCGCTCCACCCGTTTTTCACGCACAGGGATAACACTTCTTTCAAAGGCGTCCCGGCCGCGCAATCGAGAAAGACAACGCCGTTTTCGCGCCTGACCGATATTCCCGTCATCCCAGTCGTAAGCACGACGGGAGTCTCTAGAACCTCGTCGGTTATCAGAACGTTTGAACCGCCGCCCAATACATAAAAATCCATTCCGCAGTCTCCGATCCATTTCATCACGGCTGTCAGATCGGCCTTTGTGAACGGGGCGAACAATATTTCGGACACCCCTCCCACATTCCATGTCGTGTGAGGGGAGAGTTTTACGTTATACCGGGCGCATAAACCCGGAAGATCACGCGCCGATGGCTTCCGCATCTCCCTGAAACTTGCCCTCCAGGCGCTTCAAGATTTGCCTGCCGAGACACTCTATACTGCCGGCGCCTATTGTCAGCACCACATCGCCCGGCCTTACGGCCTCATATATCTGTTCGGCGGCTTCCTGAAAGTCCCCGCACACCACGGCGTCATCCCGCCCCAACGCGCCCAGTTCATCGGCTATGAGGAACGACGAGACGCCGGATATGGGCGTTTCGTCCGCCGAATATATGGGAAGAATATAAATCTTATCGACATGGCGAAGCGTCGAGGAGAAGTCACGGTACAAAGCCTGGGTTCTGGTATAACGGTGCGGTTGAAAAATTACGTGAAGCCTTCTGTGAAAAGCGGCGTTCATCGCGGAGAGCGTCGCCGCTATCTCACGCGGATGATGCCCGTAGTCGTCGTATACTATTATTCCCTCGGACTCGCCGATGTATTGCATTCTGCGCTTCGCGCCCTTGAATATTTCGATGGACTTTCGGTACGACTCCGGGCGTATTCCCATCACTTCGGCGGAAGCGAGCGCGGCAAGGGAATTGAGAATATTATGTTCCCCTGAAATCTTCAGACGCACGTCTCCCATAGGGCGCCCATTACGGTTCAAGGCATATCTTACGCCTCCCCCGCATTGATGTCTGACGTCGGTCGCGCCCCAGTCCCATCCGCATCCCCACCCGTAGGTGACGGCTTCCCCTCCGATCCCGGAAGTGAGCAATTCGCGCACGCCCGCGTCTTCCCCGCACGCGATCAGCGGGGAACCTTGTTTCCTCCCGCGAGCGTGTCTCAAAAAGGCCTCGACCACCGAATCGTAGGTGGGATAGTGATCGACGTGATCCCAATCTATATTGGTGATAACAGTCACTTCCGGTGAAAAAAGCTCGAAAGATCCGTCGCTCTCGTCGAGTTCCGCGACCATATACTCACCCTTGCCGAGTTTCGCGTTGCATCCGATATCCGAGAGTTCCCCTCCTATCGCTACGGTGGGATCCATCCCGGCCAATTCCGAGAGGAGCGCGATCATCGACGATGTGGTGGTTTTCCCGTGGGTTCCGGCCACTCCCACGCCTTTGCGGCTGTTGAATATCAGGCTCAGCACCTCAGCGCGTCTTGCCACCGGAATACCGCGGCGGCGCGCTTCGATGAGTTCGGGATGATCCTGCGCGATGGCGCTCGTATGGATGATGAGTTCAGGTCTATAGTGATCGAGATGCGCCTTGTGATGCCCCATGGAAATTTCAACGCCTTTTCTGCGAACCTTTTCCACGTAAAATGAGTTTTCCGCGTCGCACCCGCTGACGTTATGTCCCATCGCGTTGAGCAAAAGGGCCAGACCGCTCATTCCGGCGCCGCCGATGCCCATTAGATGTATGTTCTTGTGATTTTTAATATCAATGAAGATTTCAGCTTCCAAAACCGACATCCCCTCTCATGAAATCAGCAATAAGTTCCCATAGCCT
>JAITAT010000098.1 GCA_031283975.1 Synergistaceae bacterium | reverse complement strand
GCGTCGGTACGATTGTAATGGTTCCCTTCGGAATCGCTCGCGTTGGCGGCGGCGGGGATTTCATATCACAAGTGCCGGCGAACCTCGCCGATCCGCTCGGCGTCGGAATCAAACAGGCTTTGGGTTGGTTTTTCATAGGACTGTTCACCAGCCTCGCCAATCAAACCATATTACAGAGAGGGCTTGCCGCCAAAGACGACAAAACAGCGCAGCGCGCTTTCTTTTGGGGCGGCCTGGTCACGCTTGTGTGGTTCCTCCTTCCGTTCATTATCGGAATCGCGGCCAAGGTCATTTTCCCGAGCGAAAAACCTTCCAACGCGTATTACTCGATGGCGCAATTGTTCGGGCCAATTGGGAATGTGTTCTTCCTGTCGATCCTTTTGATGGCCGGGATGTCGACGGTGAGTTCCAATTTGCTGACGTCCTGTTCCAACTTGTCGCTGGACATTTACAAAAGATTTTTCGATCCAGACGTCACGGAAAAACGTCTGTTGTTCGTGCAGCGAATTTTGCTGGTCATCATTATCGCGCTGTGTATTTTCGTGAGCAGATCTTTCCCGTACGCGGTGGAACTGTTCACCACCGGCGGCCGTATCCTGGCGGCCGGGCTCGCTCCGGTGCTGACGGCGCTTATCCTTTGGAAACGGGCTCGGCGCGCGCCCCTCACATGTATCGCGGCAATGCTGGGCGGCGCCGTCTCATGCGTTGGAGCGCAGTTCTACCAAGCCGCGCGGGCGGCGAGCGGCGCCGCCCAGGGCGCCGTCGTCCTGCTTTGGAGTCTCGATCCGATTCTGGCGGGACTCCCGATATGCCTGGTTATCCTCATTGCGGGCGTGTTGCTGGAAACTATGCTCCAGACGCCCGAATACCTCGCGAAACACGCCGTGCGTCAATAAAAGCCGCGTATTCGTTTTTTGCGCGAAGGAGGTCATTCAGCAATGGTCGTATATATCTTCGAGTTTGACATTGTTCCGGGAAAAGAGGAAGAATTCTGGAAGTTCATGAAAGAGGAGGGCGCCCCTTTTTGGCTGCAATTCCCCGAAATTAAAAAGTACGAGATTTACTCCAAGTTGGGCGGTCATTGCGCGTACGAGGCGCGCGTGGAGATGGAAAACTTCGCGTTCCTCGACAAGATGTACAGTCACCCGCAGGCGGCTGTTTGCGCGAAAAAAACGTCGTCCATGACGTTCAATATTCAGCGCAGACTGATGCAATCGCACAAGGTGTATGAGTAAAGAATAAGGGGCAGCCAGGGGGGCGGCGCTATGGCTTTGGGGCCGGAATTGGTTTTCGTTCAAGCCGCGGATATAGCGCGCGAGTTCAAAGATAACAAGGCGCGGCGCGCCGACGCCGGAGATTTATGGGCGTCGGTGGCGTTTTCCAGGGACAGGGCCCTCATGTTCTCGTGGGACCCGGAATTTTACGGCGTATGCCGCGTTTCGAGCGCCGAGATACGTGAGTTGGAGAGCGCTTCCACGCTGCGGCCGCCGCTGCTCGACGCGATCAGGTCTCATATAGTCGGGGCGGATCTGTCCGAGGTCTCGCAGTTGAGACGCGATCGCGTGCTGAAACTGGACTTTCGCCGCGCCGTCGGCGCGGGCTTTTTTCAAACGCGCGTTCTCGTCTGCGAGTTTTGCGGCCGCTACAGCAATGTCATCCTCATGGATCAGGACGGCCGCGTGGTCGAATCGGCCAAACACATACTGCCCGAAAAAAACAGGTACAGAGCCATAATTCCGGGGCATATCTACGCGGCGCCCCCTGAGTTGGAAGGGATTCCCGTCGACGATATAAACGCGCGGGACAGCGGCTTTCTGCGCGATATCGCGAAAATTCGCGGAATCGGCAAGCCGCTCGGCGAAGCGATGGAGAAACTGCCTCTATCAGACGCCGCCGGGATCGTGGATTTTTTGAAACGTATGGACGCGGAACCGCGTTATCAGATTTATCCGCGCGGCGGAAATTACGTCTTTGTGTCGCCGATATTATTGCCGGGCGCGCGGGCTCTCGATTGCCGCGATTCGCTTTCGGCCGCGCGCGAAACGGTGGTGATTCCGTTGACGCGCCGCCGGATCGAGTCATGCAAAAAGAAAATATCATCCCTGCTGGACGCGGCCGAACGAGCGAACGCGAAGAGAATAGGGGAGTATGCCGCGCTCGCGGCCGGCGCCGGCGAAACGGAACAGTTGAAACGCGACGGACGGTTGATACTCGCCAACACGGGCGTAATTCCCCGGCGCGCGGAAAGCGCGCTGCTCACGGAGTGGACGGACGAGGGGCCGAACGAGCGAAGAATAAAGCTCGACCCCGGGAAGGACGCCGCCGGAAACGCCGAAGCCCTTTTCGCGAAATACAGGAGAAAAAAATCCGCGGTCGCGATGGCCGACGCCGTTCTGCCGAAACTGCGCCGGAAGGAATATGAACTGGAGGAACAGCGCGCGCTGCTCGAGCGCATCGACGATTGGAACACACTCGCGATGATGCGGCAGGAACTGGAGCGTCCGGCCCGTAACGGGAGTAAAACGGAGACGCGGAATCTTAGCGCCGGCAAAGTCCCGCATGGGAGGGCGGAATTTCCCAACGACGGCGCGGTGATATTCTGGGGGCTGTCGGCCCGGGGAAACAGATACGTGACGTTCAGGCTCTCCAGAGCCGACGATATCTGGCTGCACGCGCAAAACATCCCCGGCGCTCACGTTCTGCTGAGGTTTGGCGTCAAACCGGATGAAGAAACGTTCGAGAGGATGATGCGGGCGGCGGCGGCGTGCGCCGTTTTTTACAGCGGATACCGAGGCGTCGGAAGCGTGCGGGTGGATTACACGGAGCGCAGGCACGTCCGCGCCATACAGGGCGCCGGCGCCGCGAGCGTCACTTACAAAGAATTCGGGACGGTCATGGCCGACGCGTCGCTCTGGATGGAGAGAGAATCCCAAAGAGAAAATCTCTGAGGTCTTCTGGGATGAAACTCCTGTAATGAACTTTTCTCCCGTCCCTGGGATGAGCGAAAGACAATTTCCACGAGTGCAGGAAAACTCTGTTCTCGGGGAAAGAGTTTTTTTCAGGCGCGGCGTAAAAGGTATCGCCCACCAGAGGACAGCCCGCCGCTTTCATGTGTACACGTATCTGGTGCGTCCGTCCCGTGTGTATGACGCAGCGGCATAGACTGTACCCCTCGCGGCTCCACAGCACTTCGTAATCGGTCACGGCGTTTTTGCCGTCCGCCCGCACGGTCATTCTCCTGCCGTCGTTATCCCGGCCAATGGGAGCGTCGATTCTCGCTTTGGGTTCTTTGGGGGCGCCGTGGCACAGCAGCAGGTAAGTTTTTTCCACTCTGCGCGACTTGAATTCACCGTACAGCTTTTCGAGAGCGAATCCGCCGCGCGCGACCACCATCAGCCCAGATGTCGTGGCGTCGAGCCTGTGGACTATGCCGGGGCGGATGACTCCTTTGATGTCCCCGAACTCCGGGAAACGATACAGCAGTCCGTGTACCAGCGTTCCGCTGTAATGCCCGGGGGATGGGTGAACGACGAGCCCCGCCGGTTTGTCTATTACGATGATGTCGTCATCGCTGTATACGACCCCGAATTCGACATCCTCGGGTTCGAGTTCGAGTTTTTTCGGAGACGGCACGGTCACCGCGTACCGTTCGCCCAGTCTGACCTTGGCGGACGGCTTTATCCCGCCGTTCGCCGGCCCTAGCGGCGCGACAAGGCCGTCTTTGATCAATTTCTGCGCGTATGACCTGCTGATGCCCAGTTCGCGCGAAACGACGTAGTCCAGCCGGTGCCCCGACAACTCGGCCGTTATCTCTGTTTCACGCGGCGCTGAAGCGGGCGCGTCCGTTCGTTTTCGCCTCCGTCATCGTTTCTCTAGCGCGTCGGCGCAGCGGTCGCATATCTCCCTTTCTTTCACTTCCGGTTTGTGTTTCCAGCATCTGGGGCACTTTTCGTGCGGGCTTTTGCTCACTCCCACGGTTATGCCCGTCGCTTCGTCCTTGTAAACGACGCTGGCTTCCGAGGGGGCGGCGGTTTTTTCAAAATTCGAGACGATGGAGATGGTCTCCCAGTCGCCGTTCGATATGTGTCCGTCCAATTCGGCGTACTGTTCGCCGAACGCCGCCCAGACGGACGCGTCGAGCGAGTGTCCTACCACGCCCCGCGATCGGGCCGATTCCAGCGCCCTGAGTATCGCGCCGCGCGCTTCCATGACTTTGTTCCATCTCGAGGCGGCATCTTCCGAAAGACCGTCTCTCGACGCCGCCGGCCATTCCGCCAGATGTACGCTCTCAGGCAGAGAGGTGTCCATTTTGCGCATCTCCGCCCATATTTCCTCCGCGGTAAAACAGAGAATGGGGGCTATCATCACGGTGAGCGATGAGAGAACCTCCCACATCACGGAACGGGCGCACCGGCGCGGGAATGAATCGGCTCTGTCGGCGTAGAGCTTTTCTTTCGAGATATCGATGTAGAAAGCAGAGAGTTCGTTGTCGCAGAATTGATGTATTTTGAACATCGGCAGGTGGAACTCATACGCGTCGAAGCTCTTTGTGGCGTCTTCTGTCAGCGCCGCCAGTTTCAGGAGGACGTACCGGTCGACCTCGGCCAGTTCCGAGCGCCGAACCGAGTCCCTGGCCGGGTCGAAGCCGTTCAGGTTCGCCAGCAGAAAACGCGCCGTGTTGCGAATCCTCCTGTATGATTCCGAGAGGTTAGCAATTATGTTCTTTGAAATGCTTATGTCGTTGCGGTAGTCGGTCGACGCCACCCAGAGCCGCAGAATGTCCGCGCCGTACTTTTCGACTATCTCCTGCGGCAGTATGGCGTTGCCCAGGGATTTCGACATCTTCCTGCCTTTTTCGTCGATTATGAAGCCGTGCGTGAGCACGGAATCATAGGGCGCCCGGCCGCGCGTGGCGACGGACGTCAGCAGGGACGACTGAAACCATCCCCTGTGCTGGTCGCTCCCTTCGAGGTACATGCTCGCGGGGAAACTCAGTTCCGGCCATACCGAGGCGTTTTCGAGCACGGCTTTGTAGCTGCACCCGGAATCGAACCAGACGTCCATGATGTCTTTTTCCCGCGACAGATTTTTGTTTCCGCACTTCGGGCAGACGGCTAGATCTCCCAAAAGTTCCTCCGGCGAAGCCTCCCACCAGTAGTTGCTTCCCCTGTCGCGTATTTTGTCAGCCGCCAGTTTGACGCGATCGGGCGTCAGTATCACGTTGCCGCAATCCTCGCAGTAGAACGCCGGAATCGGAACGCCCCATATCCTCTGTCTGCTGATGCACCAGTCGGAGCGGTCGCGGACCATATTCGATATTCTCTCCTTGCCCCACGACGGAACCCATTCTATTTCGTCCTCTATACAGGCGAGCGCCCTGTCCTTGAATTTCGACACCGAGACGAACCATTGGTCGGTGGCGCGGAATATGACCGGTTTTTTGCACCTCCAGCAGTGGGGGTAAGAGTGGGTCATTTTCAGTTCGCCGAGAAGCCTGCCGTTGTCCGAGAGGGTTTTCAGCACGGTACGCGCGCCCTCCTCCAGCGACATTCCTCCGACGAGTTCCGTCTCTTTTTGGAAGAACCCCTTCGAGTCGACGGGGTTGTATATATCAAGCCCGTATCTTACGCCGGTTTCGTAGTCCTCGACGCCGTGCCCCGGAGCCGTGTGAACGCACCCGGAGCCGGCGTCCAGCGTAACGTAATCCGCAAGCACGAACGGCACTTCTCTTTCGTCGTAGAACGGATGAACCGCCTTCAGCCCTTCCAGATCGCGCCCTTTCAGTCTCAGCAGTTCGCGGCCGAAATCGATGCCCGTAGCTTTGGAGACTTCGCCGCGCAACTCCGAGGCCATCAGATACACCTTGCCGCCGGCCTCGCGGAACACGTACTCGAAACCGGGGTGAACGGCCACGGCCAGGCTCGCCGGAAGCGTCCACGGTGTCGTCGTCCAGATTATCACGTTTATGTCCGCGTCCTTTGGGAGCGAAAATTTCTCCGCCGCGGCCTTGAAGGGATACGCCACATATATCGAGGGAGACGTCTCATCCCAGTACTCTATCTCGGCCGCCGCCAGCGCCGTCTCACATTCGGTGCACCAGAATATCGCCTTGCGGCCCCTGTACACCAATCCGCGCTCGACCATTTCGGCGAGTACGTTCATTTGGGCGGCCTCGTAATGCGGTTTCAGCGTTATATAGGGTTTCTCCCATTCTCCCATAACGCCCAGCCTCTTGAATTCCTCGGTCTGTATCTTCACGTATTTGAGGGCGTGTTCCTCGCACTTTTCGCGCAGTTTCACCGGGTCGATGGATTCGGCCTTGATCCCTGCGTCTTTTAAGACTTTATGCTCGATGGGCATTCCATGGGTGTCATAGCCCGGAACGTATGGAGCGTAGTATCCGCGCAGCCACTTGTACCGCACTATCATGTCCTTCAATATTTTATTTAGAGCCGTCCCGATATGTATGTTCGAGTTCGCGTACGGCGGGCCGTCGTGAAGTATGAAACGGGGCCGGTCCGACCTGTTGTCCCTCAGTTTGCCGTAAATGCCGGACTTGTCCCAAAATTCGAGAAATCCGGGCTCCCTGGACGACAGATTCGCGCGCATGGGAAAATCCGTCTTGGGGAGAAAAAGCGTATCCTTGTAATCGTTTGATTTTTTTTCCGAAGCCATCTGAAAAGAACCCTCCAAACTGTACATATCGCGGCCCGTATCTTATTATCATAGCATAATAAATACAAATTGCCTAAAATATATTGACTTTTACCGCGGTATCTCTCGCGGATCTGGCAATCTTGCGCGGCATGTGTATGCCGTATCGTCATCGCGTGGATGTCGGTGAATATCGCGTAATCTATAAAACATGTACATTTCTACATACCTCTACCGGCGCCCGGCATATGATAATATTGTAGCGTTGAAAAACTTTTGTATCACAAATGTATTCGAAATGGCTTTCGGCAGCATAATTTAAAATTCTTTAAGGATGGATTCTTCCGATGAAAGTAACAGACATTTCTTTAAGACGCCCCGTAACCGTTCTCATCCTCACCATAGCCGTGATCGTCATAGGGCTGTATTCGTACATGAATATGAGTGTCGAAAGGATGCCGAACATCGACTTCCCGATAGTGGTCGTTCAGACTACCATGGAGGGCGCCAGCCCCGCCATAATGGACAACGACGTCACAGACACGCTGGAGGCCCGCATAAACACGATAGAGGGCATAAAGAACATCACGTCCAGCAGTTACGAAGGCCGCTCCGTGATCGTCGTCGAGTTCGATCTCAACAGGAACGTCGACTTCGCGGCGGCCGACGTGAGAGGCAAGGTTAGCATGGCGAAGGGGCAGCTCCCCGACGAGTGCGACGATCCTCAAGTGGACAAATTCGACCCGTCCAACATGCCCATAATGAATATCGCCGTCGAGACCGACGGACAGACCGACATGAAAAGCCTCACCAGATATGTCGACAACGTTGTCACGGAACGTTTGCAAACGGTCGCCGGTGTGGGCGGAGTACAGCTCGCCGGTTTCCGCGACAGGGAAATTCGCGTCTGGGTCAACACCGACAGCCTGGAAGCGTACGCCCTCACCACAAAGGACATCAAAAACGCCGTTTACGCGCGGCACGTCGAACTTCCCGCCGGGCGCATAGAGACGGGCGCCCGCGAATACGGCATAAGGCTGAACGGTGAATACCGTTCGGTTGCCGAACTTTCCTATGTTCCCGTCGCGTACAGAAACGGGGCCATCATACGCCTTCGCGACGTGGCGCGAATAGAGGACGATTTCGAGGACAAGCGCAGTCAGTCGCTGTATGAAAACAGCCCAACGATAATGGTTCAGGTGCGCAAACAAAAAGGCGCGAATGAAGTGGCCCTCGCGCGCGAGGTGCGCAAACGGCTGGAAGAGCTGAACAAAACCGCCCCGCGCGGCACGAAACTGGTGGTAGTGTCCGACACGTCGCGCTTCATCCTCCGCTCCATGAACGGAGTCCGCGGCGACATCCTGCTTTCGATATGCCTGACGTCCGTGATCATGTTCATATTCCTCAGGACCATAAGGGCCACTATCATAGCCGTCATCACGATACCGGTATGTCTCCTGGGCAGCGTAGCGGTGCTTTACTGGATGGGAATCACCATAAACAACATATCCATGATGGGCATGTCCCTAGCGGTGGGTATGGTG
>JAITAT010000096.1 GCA_031283975.1 Synergistaceae bacterium | reverse complement strand
GTATTTGTCGAGCAGCGCCGAGAGTTCTTTGAATTTCGACCTGGCAAAATCACTCCCCGCGCTCTTGGTATACTTTTCGACGGCGTAGAGAAACCACAGGCCCGAATCGATGTCCCCTTTGACCACTTCCCCGCCGGGGTTTATGCGTGACGGAACGATGCCGCTCTCACCCGCGTATTCCAGCCAGTTTTCCAAAATCCCTCTCGCGGTCTCATGGCGGCCGGTGGCTAACGTGAGTCCGGGAAGCGCGATGAAAGTGTCCCGTGCCCTGAACTGGACGGACGGAAAACCGGAAATTATCGCCGGAGAGGCGCCCTTGTTTTCAGTCACGAGGTGAAAAGAACTCTGAACCATGTCATGTCCTATTCTGTAATTTGTATTTATAGATACGCCGTCGGCGAATGACCTCTGTTTTTCCACAGTCTCACGGAGGAGCGCTTCCAGTTCGTCCATCGAATAGGAGAGCGGTTCCTCGGACATGACTTCATAAAACACGCTTCCGCGTCTCATTTCGACCGTTACGTATCCGGGGGACCAGAGCGAATCCAAAACAGGTTTGTCGGTCTCGGCGTCTTTTTCATACACCAGGTTCTCGAACCACATAGGTTTATCCGACCAATGACCTGAGCCGTCTTCCCCTGTGAAAGAGACGTGGCTGACGTGCCCGCGCCCCGAGACGTTTATCATGTACCCGCTTCGGGCGTATTCGAAACCCGAACCGGATTTTTCGGTGCATACGGCGTTGTTTTCTCTGTGCGCGAAAAGGGGCCGAATGTCTATTTTGACAGTTTCGGGAGATTCGAGAAGTTCATATCTGACTATCGTGCATGTTCCGTTGATCGGCATGAAAATCGATTTTCTCAAAAATACGCTGTGGATGACGAAGAGCATATCCGGGTTCGGCGTTCCTTGATATTCCTGTAAATATCTGAATCCGTCCGGATAGATGAGGTCTTTGTACCTGTTCGTCGAAAGAGAATATTTTTTGTTTCCGGCGTGGAGAGTCTCCTCCAGTTTGCTTATCAATACCGTATGAGTTTTCGCGTTTATGGGGCGAATGACCAGAAGCCCGTGTTCGCTCCTCGTGTTGGCTCCTATGACCGTCGAATAACCATAGCTTCCCGCGCCGTTCGATACCAGAAATTCCCTCTCAGCCCCCTTGTCGTAAGTATTGACGTCCGCCTTCCCAAGGTACATGGCAACCATCCCCTTCGCGTTTTGATTTATTTTTCTTCCGTTATAAGAGTTTTCAATTTTTTCCACCTGTATTCCACGGTGCTTTTGCTGACCGGCTTCGTTAAAAATTGCCCCAGCTCGCTCAGCGAAGCGCTGGGGTTCGCCCTGCGCAGCCGCGCTAGTTCCACCGTTTCAGACGGAATTTCTCCCCACAATCCTCTCGAATCGATGGCGTCGATGAGTTTCATCTGAGCGCGGGCGGCCGTCAGCGTCTTGTAGATATTCGCGGAATCGCAATTCACCAGTTTGTTCGCGATTCCACGCACCGACCTTATGACCGCGGTCTCTTCAAGCAAAAGCGAGGTCTTTACAAGCCCTATCCTCGACAGAACGGTCACTATTCCCTCGACGTCCCTTATCATGTATTCCGCCTTTCCCTTGTTTGTCCTGACTCTCGGAACCACTCCGGACCCTTTCAGGATTGAGTCGAGCGCGCGTCCGCAATTTCCCGCCGGAGGAAGACGCATCGTCATATAATATCCGTTTTGCGGGAGGTAAAGCGCCCCGCATCCTCCCCAGACTCCTCTGAGCCACTCCCATTTTCTCCTGGGAGGCTTCATCAACGATTCATAAGCGCCGCGCGGTATCCTGTACAGCGCGCTGCCCTTTATCTTGTCCAGCTCGAACGCGCGTTCGCCCGAAATCATTTTTTCGCTGGGAGGTCCTTCGGGCAAGGCCCTGTAAAGTTTCATCATTCTGCGCGCTATGACCAGCCTGCGGGTGCCGACTAACGTGAAAGCGCCGTCGTATTTGACCGGAAGGACGGCGACGTATCCCGATAACTCGGATAGGGCGTCAGATGCCGGAATTTCAAGCAATTCATCCCACATTACCGTATAAATTTTTTCCATGGCAGGTCACCCGCGCAAATTGTTCTCTTTGTAATCTCTCGCTATCCTCATAAGTATTTCCGCCAGATTTTTCGAATGGTGCCTCAGATATTTGCCGTCCTTCAAATTGACGAGATCGGCGGATACGACGCCGCAGTCGTTTCGTTCAAGGTAAAGTTCCTCGTCCCGGGACAGGTAAAGAGGTTCGGCGCCTTTTTCGCGGTAGCGTTCGAGATAATCCTCCGGTATGGGAGTATGGTTCACGATTATATAGTCCGGCATTTCGCCGAGGACGCTTGCTATCCAGTCGAGGTGAGCCGTTATGTTCATCCGTTCCGTTTCGTTCTTCTGCGTCATGAGGTTGGCGATGTACACCTTCGGAAGATCCGCCTCGCGTATCGCCATAGTCACTTCCTCCAGCAGGAGATTCGGCAGTATGCTGGTGAACAGGCTGCCGGGGCCGAGGATTATCATGTCCGCACCGGAGATGGCGTCTATAACGTCCGGCAGCGGTCTTGCCGAGGACGGTTCCAGCCAGATGCGTTTCATCCTGCTGCCGTTGTCCGAAAGCTCCATCTCTCCTTTGACCGTCAGGCCGTCCTCCGTCTCGCCGTGAAGAACCACGGTTTCGGTGGTGACCGGAAGCACTCTTCCCCTTATCGCGAGAAGCCTGTTGAGTTCCTCCACGGCCTTGCTGAAATCACCGGTCAGTTCGCAGGCGGCGAGCAGTATCAGGTTTCCCAGGCTGTGACCATCCAGTTCGCCCCGATCGAAGCGGAAGTTCAATATCCGGTTCAGCGAATTATCGTCCTCCGCCAGGGCGACGAGACAGTTGCGAATGTCACCCGGAGGAAGCACCCCCCACTCCTGCCTGAGCCGTCCGGAACTGCCTCCTTCGTCGGTCACCGCCACTACGGCTGTTATATTTCTCGTGAAGCTTTTGAGACCGGCAAGCAGTGTGGAAAGACCGGTACCGCCGCCGATGCAGACGAAACTTGGGCCTTGCAGAAGTCTCTGTTCTATCGCGCTCCCCATGACATCGCGCCGCCTTGTGGAGCCGGTTGGAACGGAATGCCGCCGCCTTGACCGCGACGGCATGAGAGCCGTCACCACGCAGCCGATGAGAAACCCAGCCGCAAGAATGACCGCGGAGTTGGGCATCAATTACTCTCCAAATCTATGTCACGATGATTCGTAGCGGTTCTATGCCCCGTGTCGGATATGAGTTTGGAAAGCTGTTCCACTATCGCGACCGAACGGTGACGTCCCCCGGTACAGCCAATCGCGACGTGCAGCTGCTTTTTTCCGGTGTTCTCGTAATGTTTCAATATAAACTCCATAAGCGAGACCAGGTGTTTCATGAACACCTGTTTTTCCGATATTTTGTCGAGATAGCTCTGCACCTCTATATCCCGCCCCGAAAGACGTTTCAGCTCGGGAACGTAGTTCGGGTTCGGAAGGAACCGCATGTCGAACAGATAATCACAATCCCGCGGTATACCGTTTTTGAAGCCGAAGGAACTGACTATCACCGTAAAAGGGTATTCGTTCATCTCGAGTTCCGTCATGATGGCCGTGCGCAGTTCCTCGGCGCTCATGGATGAGGTGTCGACGACGGTGTTCGCCATGTCTTTCAGGGACGCCGTTTCAGCGCGTTCCCTCTTTATGCCGTCCATCGTGGTAATTCCCTCGCCCAGAGGATGCCGTCTGCGAGTGGTCTCGTATCTGCGAACCAGAACCTCGTCGGAGGCGTCGAAAAATACGAGCTGCGTTCTTGTGCCGCCTTCCTCGACGGCCGTAATCGCGTTCGCTATGCTTTCGGCGGTATTCTCGCCGAGAGCGCTGACGACCGCCGCGATTCCCCACGTCGCCGCCGCGTCGTTCGCCGAGAGCGCTTCGACTAATGACGGCAGCATCATGGGCGGCAGGTTGTCCACCGCGTAAAATCCGCGATCCTCCAAAATTCGGAGCGCGCTGCTTCTGCCCGCTCCGGAAAGCCCCGTAATTATCACGCACCTTGCCGCTCCGCTCATGTCAATGCCCCCCACATTCAGAATCCCAGCCATTCAAGATTTCAACGCCGTGCCTCAAGGCGGGCGCTATAGCCTCGAAACACTGCTTCACTCCGCGTTCGCTTCCGGGGAAAGCGATAATGAGAGTTTTTCCGCGAGTTACAGCGAGGCCGCGGCTCAAAAAGCCGCGCGAGGTATAGCGCATCGCGTGAGCCCGCATTATCTCCCCAAATCCGGGCGCCGTTTTTTCGGAAATATCCATCAGAGCTTCGGGCGTCACATCCCGAGGAGAAAGCCCGGTTCCGCCCGTGGTGATTATCAGGTGGAGACCGAGGTTATCTGCCCACTCCCTCAAAATTTCCGATATTGTCTCCCTGTCGTCGGGCACGACGCGGCGTTTTTCGACCACGCAGCCGACGGACGAAACGAGATCCGCCAGCGCGGGGCCCGCCGTATCCTCTCTTTCGCCGCGTGAGCCTTTGTCGCTCACAGTGAGTACGCCGGCAAGTATCGGGCGCATGACCTCCGCGGTCGAAGACACCCCAATGAATCCCGGACAGACGACCGCCGCTCGTGAATTTTCGCCGGCCCTCAGCACGGTCTCGCCGGAATTTATGGAGAGAAAATGGCCCTCCGGATATTCCAGGCCGGGCGGCAGTATTATAGAGAAGTCAGTTCCGTCCTCCGGTATCCCGCCCGCTTTTTTGAGGGAAATGAGACATTCGGAACCATTGACGCATGTTCCTCCGTTTGAATTGTTGTGTACGTAGACCAGCTTGTACCACTCGTCCCGCCTCTCGTTGCGAAGGCCGGAAATTTTCGATTCGCGCCTCATTTCTACGCTCCCCTCGAAGATTACGTTGCTTTCCAAAGGCCGCTTTTTCCGCCCGACTTTTCCAAAAGGCGGGCTTCCCTTATTTTTA
>JAITAT010000068.1 GCA_031283975.1 Synergistaceae bacterium | reverse complement strand
AGTCACCACTCTCTTTTTTTGAGGGTTGCTTTCCTGTGGAAATATTTAAAGACACGTGGAACGCATACTACTCAAAAAAAGTTTATGACTATCAAATTGTCTCAGATGTATTTGCCGCAACAAGTTGTTTATATGTAATTGTGTTAGCCTTAATACAAGCGTGAAGCAATCTGCCAAATATCTGCCCTTCAAATTTACGTCGGTTACTTTAACATAGCTTACAATGCGGCGCAATCTTTCGCTAGGTTTGATATAATATATCATGGTATGTTATGGTCCGCGTGGCGGCTAATCCATTTTAGCGAAGAAGTGATGGAGATAGGAAAGTTTTTTTTGAAAAATAATCGCGCGGCTCGCGTGAAAATCGCCCGAAATTTTCTGCGTCAAATCGTTTCGATTCTCGCCTTGCTGCTGCTGTTTCCCGGCGCGTCCTGCGCGGTCACGAGGGGGGAATTCGCGGCGAGGCTTTTCGCGGAACTCGGCTATCAGACGGCGCGTGATCCGTCCCTGCCGCCGGACGTTCAAAACGGGCACAAATATGCGGGACAGATAGGGTCGGCGGTGAGGTACGGGTTGCTGCCGAGGGAAAATTTCATGCCGGACGCCGTAATAGACCGTCACGGAGCGGTACGGATGTCGATGTTCATGATGGGCTGGGGATTCGAGGCGTCGCTGTATGAATCGCTGAACTCCCTGCCCGACATGGCTGGTTCCGGGGACAGCGTTTTTTTTCTCGCCGCCGAAATGAATCCTCCGGCGCCCTCCGCCCTTCTGCTCGACGGAATGATTCCGTTGTCGGATACCGGCGTGGCTTCACTGTTGAATTGGGTCAGGAACTGCAGAAAATCCGTGTCGTGGAACAGAGTGATCCCTTTCGAAGGCGCCGAGTTCATAGTATACCGCCAAGGCGTAGCGCGTCCGGGCGAACCGAACGAGCCGGGGGAGGGAAATCCCGTTGGCGCTTCAGGCAACGAGCCGCTCTATGTCGCGGCGATCGGAGTCCACATGATGAAGACGGATATGAGAATAGCTTTCGCGTCCTCGCTGGGGATGACAAAAGCGGTGTTGTCCGATTTTTCCGAAGCTTACGCACCTATAGGCGCCATAAACGGAGGTTTTTTTGCCGAAGCGCGTCCTCTGGGGGCTATGCTGTTCGAGGGGAACCCCGCGGGCAAACCGCTCGAGAAGAGGTCGGCGATTGGGTGGAATAACGACGACGGCACGTTTGCTTTCGGTTCAGGGTCCGCCGTAATCGGAGTGCGAACCCCGGGCGGATTTGTCGCGTTCGACCGCTTCAACGTCGCGCCTCAAATGAACGAGGCGTCGTTTTACCCGGCGGGGGTTATGGGCGCCGCGGCGGGGACGGCTCTCGACGCGATCGAACTTGCCGTAAAAAACGGCCGCGTCCTTGAAAAGCGGGAGGGGTCATGGGGCAATCATTTCCTGCCCGACGGCGGCTCGCTCATCGTGGCGCGCGGTAATTCCCGGAAACTGCTGGAAAATTTCAAGGCGGGCGACGAGATAACCGTGACCTCCAACTGGGAGACCGGCGTATTCGGAGGCTGCGGCAATCTGATTCAAGCCGGGCCCATGCTGACTCGGGGCGGTCAGTTGGTCTTGGACAACGAGACGTTCAAGAGCGACATAACGAATAAACGGCATCCCAGGACGATAGTCGGCACAGACGGAGACCGTCTCATCTGGGCTGTTATCGACGGGCGCAGTTCCGTTCACAGCCGCGGGGCAACTATGGACGAAACCAGGTGGGTGGCCCGCGCACTCGGTTTGTCGACCGCCGTAAACATGGACGGGGGAGGTTCGTCCGAACTGATATGGCGTGGAATAGTCACAAATATGCCGTCCGACGGAAAGGAACGCCCCCTTCCGTATGCCGTCCTAATGATGGCTAAGGGCGCGGCGGCGACGCGAAATACATTCATGCAGACTCCTCCGACTGGCTATGCGGATTTCGCGCGTCCCGACATTGGTTACGAAGGGCAAGAGGCGCCGTATATGGATACTTATAACCCTTACGAATGAATCGGCGTTACGCGAAGATACAAAATATGAAATAGTGTGATGGAACTCGAATTTTGCGGCAAAGCGGCAAAGCGGCAAAGCGGTAAAAATAAATATCAAAAAAAGCGTTTCGTATAACGAAAAACGACATCGGGGGCAAGTTGGTCTTTGTTAGAACACCAGAGTATATTAACGCTATTCTCTATTTTTCGTGTCAAACTCGGGTCCGTGATATAATTTATAGACGGCTTGGCCGAAAATCAAAATATGACGTTCTATTTTGAGCGTCTATGGATTAGGGGATGTATGAGCTGAAAAAGGTATTTCTAGCGTTTTTAGCTGTGCTGTTGTTCGCGTTGACGGCGAATGCCTCGACGCTCCAAGTGACGAATCAAAAGACCGACGGCCACGTCGCGGCGCCCGGAACTAACGTTTATTTCATTCCGGCCCGGGAATTATCGCCGGCGTCCGCTTTCGGTGGGTTCGAGTCCAAAGGGCGCAGAATAGAGGTAATAGTGGCGAATATAGACGCGCCTTTCGATGAGATAGCGGCGAGTTTCACCGACGCGTCGTTCCGGTCGAAAGGAATGGAGTTGAAATCGCGGGGCGATCTCACCATAAACGGAGGGAGAGCGGTATTGTTTAAAGTGCTTCATCCCGACGCCGGAATAAATTGGGGAAAATGGATAATGCTGGCTGAAAATAACGCGAGCACTTTGGTGGTGAATGCCGTGTTCATAAGCGGCGACACCGACGC
>JAITAT010000010.1 GCA_031283975.1 Synergistaceae bacterium | reverse complement strand
ATTTGCGGGCTGGAGCTGGATAAAACCGGTTTCCTGCGCGGGAGCGCCGCGGGCGGCGCTTATGTTGCAGGGGCGGCGAGACGCCCCATGACGATAGCTGAGACATGGTATGACGCGACTGTCGCCGCCGACGCGATACTGTCCGAATTGAGCCCGAACGAGATCGCCGCCGTTTGAATGTTCTCATAGCCGGAAATAGTGAAATCAACGCTCTCGCGCGCGATTTTTTGGCGAGCCGCGGCGTGGACGCGATAGTCGTTCCCGACATAAGCGAGTTAAAAAGTTTTGAGGGCGAGTGCGGAAAATTTACCGCGTCCATCGGGGATGGAAAATTTTCCGTATCTTTCGCAGTGCTGACCGAAAATGCCGATTGTCCTCCGGGAGAGCTTGGCGGATTTCACGCGGACGGGCTGTTCGATTGCTCCGTAGACGTCATGGCTTCCCGTTCCGGGCGTCACGCCGACTTGTTCCTGCTCGACTATTTTCGCGAGTCTCCGGCGTATGCGGCTGTTCGCGCGTTGGAATCGGCCCGTTTTCTATCGGCCCGAAAACGCGCTGTGTATTTCTTGTCGCGTTTCGTCCGCACCGCCGATTACGAATCTGAGGAGCTGTACGCCGCGGCCCGAAACTCGGGCGTCATTTTCGTCAAGTATGATGCGCTGGAAACGGGACTGAGCGGCGGCCCGCTCGAAATAACCGCGGACGACGGGGTAATGAAACACAGGATAATATCCGAAAATGTTTATTCCGATGGATCGAGAGAAGTCAGCGGCGCGTTTCGGCGCGCGGCGGAGGTTTTCCGGCTGAGGACGGACGCCGGAGGATATATAAACGAGGACAGGCATTTCCTGTCGCCGATTCATACCAGCCGCAGAGGCGTTTATCATATCGGGCGGGCGGCGGCCCGCGAGCTGGAGTCGGCGCTTCTTTACGCCGTTCGCGACGCCCGTTTCGACATTGCCGGATACGGGAGGGCGGAAACCTCGCGCGTCACTATCGACCGAAACAAGTGCGTTCTGTGCCGCACATGTATGAGAACGTGTCCGCACGCGGCAATGTTTCCCGACGCCGATTCGAGGACGATGAAAAATCTCGTGTTCGCGTGCGAGGGTTGCGGTATCTGCGTTTCGCTCTGTCCATGCAACGCGATAACGCTTTCATCCGATAATTCGTCCGCCGCGCCGAACTCGCGCGCGGCGAGCGAAAAAATACTGATGCTCTGTTGCGAAAACAGCGCGTACCATGCGGTAAAAGAAGCCATGATAATGCTGGGAAAACTCGCGGCGAATATAGACGCGCGTCCGATCCCTTGCGGCGGAAGTGTGTCTTTCGAGGAAATCGGGGACATGCTCGATGAATACGGGGGAGTTATGGCGGCGGTCTGTTACGAGGGCGCGTGCAGGCACTTCGACGGAAGCGGCCGCGCCTGTCTTCAAGTTGGAAGAATCGCGGAAATGCTGCGGCAGGCGGATATACCGGGTTCGATCGTCGGCGCCGCTCGGGTTTCGCACGCGGCGCCGAAGGAACTGGCGGACGCGGCGGCGGATTTCTGGGAGTGCGCTGTCGCCGCAAAATCGCGCGCGGAGCAGATATTATGATAGTAGCCGAACAAAAAAAGATGGACGAGATATTGAGAAGCATAAGAGGTTATCGCAGCGTCGCTGTGGTCGCCTGCGGGACCTGCGTCGCGGTCTCCATGTCCGGCGGGGAAAAAGAAGCTCTCAAAATCGCCTCGATAATAAGACACAGGGCGAAGCTGGACGGGCTGGATACGCGCGTCACGGTGACCAGCGCAATCCGGCAGTGCGACATGGAATTTCTGGACGAATTGGACGACGCGCCCGGAATGGTCGATTCCGATTGTGTCCTCAGTCTCGGCTGCGGAGCCGGTGTGCAGTTCATGGTCGAAAAATATCCGTATAAAGTAGTGGTGCCGGGGCTCAATACGACGTTTTTAGGCGTAAATCGCGCGCCGGGTTACTGGACGGAGATGTGTCAGGGGTGCGGAAACTGCGTCCTTGAGCGCACCGGAGGCATTTGTCCGGTGTCGAGATGCTGCAAGAGTCACTTCAACGGGCCGTGCGGAGGCAGCAGCGGGGGGAAGTGCGAGATAGACCCCGATATCGGCTGCGCGTGGCAGATGATATATGACAGGCTGAAGCGAATCGGCCAGGAGGATCGCCTGCTCGACATAAACGAAGCGCGCGACTGGCGAACAAGCCGTGACGGAGGTCCCCGCGGGCATATCCGCGCCGATATCGTCGTCGCGGAGGATACACAGCGTGAGTGAAGCGGGATACACGAATTTAAGGCGCGTCTTGGAGAACGGGCATTTTTCCTTCACTGCCGAGATAGGCCCACCGATGAGCGGCAGTGCCGAAAACGTGCGCGAAAAAGCGCGAAAACTGAAAGGATACGCCGACGCCGCCAACATCACCGACAACCAGACCGCCATAGTCCGCATGAGCAGCATAGCGGCCGGGTACATAGCTTCATGCGAGGGAGTCGAGCCAGTCATACAGATGACTTGCAGGGACAGAAACCGGATAGCGCTCCAGAGCGATCTGCTTGGGGCTTACTCGCTCGGATTGCGGAACGTCTTGATATTGAGCGGGGATCATCAGAGTTTCGGCAATCATCAGGCGAGCAAAAACGTGTATGACGTCGACAGCGTGCAGTTTTTGGACGGCGCGCGGCGTATGGCGCGGGAGGGGGTTTTTATGGGCGGAAGCAAGCTCAAAGACCCGGTGGATTTCTTCCTCGGAACGACCGCCAATCCGTTCGCCGATCCGGAGGAACTGCAGTTGATAAGGCTCGAAAAGAAAATACGGGCCGGAGCGAAATTCGTCCAGACCCAGGGCATATACGACGTTGAAAAATTCAGAAGGTGGATGAAACTCGTCCGCGAGCGCGGAATTCACGAACGCGCTTATATAATCGCCGGGGTTGTGGTGAACAAGACTCAGAAGTCCATCGAAATGACCGCGGTGGTACCCGGTATGGACATACCCGAACATATCATCGGACGGATGAGAGCCGCGGAAAAAAAAGACGAGGAGGGCGTGAATATCGCGCTCGATTTGATAGGCGAGATCAGAACAATCGAAGGCATCGCCGGCGTACATGTGATGGCGATAGGGTGGGAAAGCATTGTCGCGACTATTGCGGAAAGGGCCGGAATGCTGCCGCGCCCTGTATTTGAGCGGCCGTGCGCGTTTAGGGGGGAATGACCATGGATGGGTGCGGGCGAGACCTTGATTTCAAAAATGAAGTCGTTTCTCACTCCGGGGGAGAGAGGGCGCTGAACTGTTTTCTGTGCGGAACTTGCACCGCCGGGTGTCCGATAAGCGAACTCGACGGAGATTTCGATCCGCGTCTCATTATGCGCCGGATACTGGCCGGAATGAGGGACGAAGTTCTAGGCGACGGCGGAATATGGAAGTGTTATCAATGCCACGCCTGCGTTGCGCACTGCCCCCAGGACGCCCGCTTCGCGGACATAATCCGCGCGCTGCGCGAGATTAGCGTCGAACGAGGTTATTTCAGCGAGGAACTGGCGCTGAGTGTCGAGAAAGCAAATAAAGAGTATCGCGGAAAATTGCTGGAACACGTTAAAAATCTGCTGCCGGAGACTTCCGCGAGATGAAAAAACCCGTATTGGTGCTGGGAGGCGGAATAGCCGGAATACAGGCGTCGACGGACCTGGCCGACATGGGCGTTCCCGTGTTGCTCGTGGAGCGCGGGCCTAGCATCGGAGGCAGAATGGCGCAGCTCGACAAGACGTTTCCGACGAACGACTGCTCCGCTTGTATACTCGCGCCCAAAGTCACGAGCTGTTTCAATCATCCGCTGGTAAAGACTTTCACTCTCAGCGAATTAGTCGGACTCGAGGGCAGCGCGCCTAACCTGCGCGCCGTCATATCCAAGCGCCCGCGCTACATGGACGAGGACGTCTGCAAGGGCTGTGACGACTGCGTGAAGGTCTGCCCGATAAAAGTGAAATCGGAGTTCGATGTGGGAATGGGGGAGAGGGCGGCGATATACAAGCCGTTCGCGCAGGCGGTTCCCAACAAAGCCGTGATAGACAAAAAAGGCTCGTCTCCCTGCAAATACAACTGCCCCGCGAAGCTCGACGCTCACGGATATATCGCGTTGATTGCGGAAGGGCGATACGAGGACGCGCTCAAAGTCGTCCGCCGTACGACGCCGTTTGCGGGCGTTCTCGGCAGGGTCTGTTTTCACCCGTGCGAAAATGGCTGCGCAAGGCAATATGTGGAGGCGCCCATCTCCATAGCTTCGCTGAAACGCTATATAGCCGATCGCGAGGCGTCGTCAGGCGAAAAGCCGAGACTGCGGGTCGGGCCGCTCCGGAAAGACGGCAAAATAGCGATAATCGGCGCGGGCCCGGCCGGCTTGAACTGCGCGTACAGGCTGATTCTCGGCGGTTACAGGCCCGTCGTGTTCGACGCGCGCGGCGAACCCGGGGGACTGCTGCGGTACGGCATTCCCGAGTTCAGATTGGACAAAGCGGTT
>JAITAT010000214.1 GCA_031283975.1 Synergistaceae bacterium | reverse complement strand
CCATACTCAGCATCTTTTCCGCTTCTTCCTTCGTTTTCACCTGAATGGTCGTCTTAGGTTCCATCGTGACCTCGGCGTTCGATATGATGTACCCCGAGTCCTTGAGCGCTTTCGCCACGGAGGATAAGACGGATGGGTCGGTAATTATCTCGAAACCCTCGGGAGAGTCGTCCATGTCGTCGGCCCCCGCCTCGATGGCGGCGTTCAGTAGTTCATCCTCGTCAATACCCTGACCGGCGACGGTTATCATTCCGCGCCTCTCGAAGTTCCACGCGACGCAGCCCATTTCGCCGATGGCGCCTCCGGTGCGGGTGAAGATCGAGCGCATCTCAGGCGCCGTTCTGTTGCGGTTGTCGGTCGAAGTTTCCACCATGACCGCGATTCCGCCCGGTCCATAGCCTTCGTAGATGACTTCCTCGTAAGTGACGCCCTCCAGATTGCCGGCGCCGCGCTTGACGGCCCGTTCGATGTTGTCTGACGGCACGTTGCCCTCCTTGGCGCGGTCTATCGCGACCTTCAGCGCGAAATTGGCGTTGGGGTCTCCGCCGCCGGCTTTCGCCGCCGCGATGATATTTTTTGTCAGCCGCTGATACGCGACGCCTTTTTTGGCGTCTTGAGCCGCCTTGCGATGTTTGATTCCGGCCCAGTGTGAATGCCCGGACATTGACGAATCACCTCTGATCCCGCGCGAGCGGAAATTTTCGGATTTTTGACCGTTGGCGTGCATTGTTCGTATTCGATGTTTGTGCCGCACGGTAAAGTATAAATGGATTTTATCACATGAGAATGTTTTCCCAAAACTATTTTTTCCGCCGAGACGTGGTTCGGTTCCGCGTATGTATGCCGGAGGGTATTTCGCGTTCAGCGGAAATTTGCCCGCGGAACCGCCGGGATTCGCACGGGGCTTCTCTTGTTCCGTGAAATTTCGTAGGCCTCTTTTATCTTCATCGCCGTGCCCGGATCGGTGTTTCCGGTCGCTATGAAGAGATCGATGTCGTCGTAAGTCAGATCGGCTTCGGCGCCGTCGGATTGATCGCGCAGCGCGGCGCCGGCGCGCGGGCGGTTGATTATTTCGTCCGGCACGTTAAGATATCTGGCAAGCGCCGTGACCTCGCCGGCGAGCAAGTCTCCGAAGGGCAGCATATCTACTCCGACCTCGCCGTACTTGGTGAAGTCGCCCAGATATAACTCGTCCTTGTTACCCGCCCCGACCACCATGAAATTTCTGACCTGAGCGACCGAGTAAAGAGCGGCCATGCGCAGTTTTGGTTTTATTTCCGCCCTCGCCGCCCTCCCGAGTTTTCCGCAGGAAGCCTCTATGCCGTTCGCGAGGGTGTCGTACGCTTCGGTGATGTCCACTTTCTTCACCGGGATATCGAGCGTCTCCGCGATGAGCCTGGCGTCGCGCTCATCTTCGGGGGCGTTGCGGCAGGGCATTATCAGGGCGAGCATGTTGTCCCTGCCGCACGCATGTCGAAGCAGAGCGGCCGCCGCGGCCGAGTCTATTCCTCCGCTGAGGCCGATAACGCCGCCGGATGCCGACTCTTTTTTCATTTCGTTGATTATCCAGACTTCGAGAAACGAAACCATCGACGCAGGATCGCGATAGAAATAAGTCAAGCCGCCGCCTCCTTCGATTTACGCAATATTTTATCACAAGGCGTTGAACCGCCGTATATATGTTTTACAATTTTTTGACAACCCGGCGGCTTCTTTGTGACATTTACGCCGGAAGCGCGAGTATAATTTAACGTGACAAAATTGATTCTGAAGGAGGATTTGTAATGGATTCGTCCGTTCGCGGTTTAGTTCTGACGCTTTGCGCGGCGGTTATGTTTTTATCGCCCTGGACAACAGTGCGCGCTTGCGCGGCGGTGATGACCGTCCCGGGGGCGGAACGCCCTGTAGAGCTTCGCGCCCTCGATGTCGAGGCCGGTATAGCGGGACGTTTCGCGTGGACAACGGTGGAGATGACGTTTTACAATCCAAACGGCAGAGCGCTCGAAGGGGAACTCGATTTTCCGCTCGAAAGCGGCCAGAAGATAACGGGCTTCTCCCTGTCTATGGGTGAGGGCAAGAGCGAGGTCATGCGGGACGCCGTGCCGGTCGAAAAACAGAAGGGCCGCCAGGTGTTCGAAGACGTCACGCGCCGGAATATCGATCCTGCCCTGCTGGAAGCCACTCAGGGGAACAATTTCAAACTGCGGGTCTATCCGCTTCCTCCTGGAGGAACGCGCAGGGTGAGGGTTTCCTACAGCGAGCCTCTCGCGGCATTCGGAGGCAGTTTGATATACAGATTGCCGCTGGGCTACGATGGTCACGCCGGGAAATTCAACCTGCGCGTCACGGCCGCGGGCGGCGGCCGCCCGACTGTTTCGGGCGCCCTCGCCGAAAATCTGCCGATCGAGATAGCGGGAAACGAACTGAGCGGCGCGTTTGAAATAACCGCCTCCTCGGAAAACGTCGCGTTCGGCGGCGGCGGCTTGGCCGTCACGATTGCCGCGCCCGAGGACGACGAAGTTTATTTTGGAAAACGCGGCGGCAAAACGTATTTTTACGCTCAAATCATGCGCCCCGACCGTGATAAACCGGCCGCCGGGCCGAAAACGGCCTCGTCGCTGTCCATCCTGTGGGATGCGTCGGCGTCCGGCCGCGCGCGGGATCATGCCCGAGAGTTCGATTTTCTGGCGGAGTTTTTCAAGGAGAACCGCGATCTGCCGGTAAAATTGCAGCGCGTAAGGGACGCGGCCGAGGAAGAGATCGAATTCAAAGTCGCGAATGGGGACTGGTCCCGTCTGAGAGCGGCTCTCGAATCCACCGTTTACGACGGTGCCACCA
>JAITAT010000193.1 GCA_031283975.1 Synergistaceae bacterium | reverse complement strand
GCATGGAGACAGTTGTGATAGGAACGGCTCCGAACGGGCGCGATGTCTACATGGACAAACTCGCGAGCGAGGCCAGCGCCGTCGTCATCGTAAACCGCGTGAAGCCGCATGTCGCTTACAGAGGCGCTTATGAAAGCGGTTTAATGAAGATGATCACGATAGGCATGGGCAAACAGAAGGGCGCGGACTCGGCGCACAGTCTCGGTTTCGGACAGATGGCCGAAAATGTTCCGGCCTACGCGAAGGTCGTGATGGCGAAAAAAAATATTTTATTTGCCGTAGGAATTTTGGAAAACGCCTATCACGAATCCGCGGAAATCCGCGTAATGAGAGCGTCGGAGATCGAATCGGCCGAACCGGGTATGCTCGAACGCGCGTGGCAGTTGTATCCCAAATTGTTTTTCGACGAACTGGACGTGCTGATACTGGACGAAATCGGCAAAGACATAAGCGGCACTGGTTTTGACACGAACATCCTTGGCCGGTATCATACCCCATACGCATCAGGCGGCCCCATGATAAAGAGGATAGGGGTGCTCGACATTACCGACAAATCCCACGGCAACGGCAACGGACTCGGCATACTGGACTTCACCACGCGCCGCGCGTTCGACAAATTCGATTTCGAGCAGTCTTATCCGAACTCGCTTACATCCACCGTTCCCTCCAGCGTGAAAGTGCCGATGGTGCTCAAAAACGATCGCCAGTGCGTTCAGGCGGCCATAAAAACGTGCAACGCGGAGGAGTCGTCGAAAGTGAGACTTGTCAGGATAAAAAACACCGTCTCGCTCGACGTGATAGAGGTATCCGAAAACCTGTCGGAATATGTGAAAGATCACCCGAACCTCGAAGCGCTGTGCGAACCATACGAGTTTTCGTTTGATCCGGATGGGAATTTGATCGCTCGCGCTGAATAAAAGCAACTTATGCAAGCGCTTGCTCCGCATAAAACAGGCGCTTGCATAAGTACCGGTCATTTTCAACCAGCCATGTGGGGAAACTCGATGCCGCGGGGAGGGGAATAATTCTCCTTTATAGACCTCGGATTGATCCATCTTATCAGGTTGAAGGCGCTTCCGACTTTGTCGTTCGTCCCGGACGCGCGGGAACCGCCGAACGGTTGCTGACCCACCATGGCTCCGGTCGTTTTATCGTTTATATAGAAATTGCCGGCGGCGTACTTGAGTATCTCGGCGGCCCGAGCGGAGGCGTATTTGTCGCGCCCGAAGACGGAACCCGTCAGTCCGTAGGCGGATGTTTCGTCGCACAACCCCAGCGTCTCCTCGTATTTATCGTCGTCGTAGACACACACGCTCATCACCGGCCCGAAAAGTTCCGTTTCCATGGTGACATATTTTGGATCGCGGCAGACGAGAACCGTCGGCTCGATGAAATATCCTTTGGTCTTATCGTGACCGCCGCCCGCCAGCACATCCACGTCCGGCGAGGCTTTCGCCGCTTCGATGTGCGAGACGATGAAATCGAAAGATTTCTCGTCTATTACGGCGCCCATCAGGTTTTTGGGGTCCGCCGGATTGCCCATTCGGATTCCCGCCGCGAGTTCCGATATCCTGCGCTTCACGTCCGGCCACAAAGAACGAGGGATATAGCTGCGCGACGACGCCGAACATTTCTGCCCCTGATATTCGAAAGCGCCCAGGGCAATCGCGGCGCTCAGTTCATCCGGATCCGCCGAATTATGCGCGAAAATGAAATCCTTTCCGCCTGTCTCGCCCACTATTCTGGGATATGAGCGATATCCGCCGAGATTCGCGGCTATCTGTCTCCAGAGCGCGTCGAATGTCTCGTTGGAACCGGTGAAGTGAAGCCCGGCAAAGTATTTGTGAGAGAACACAACCTCGCTGATGACGCTTCCGGCGCCGGGCACAAAGTTGATGACGCCGTCCGGGAGTCCGGCCTCCTTGTAGATTCGCGTCAGGTAGTAGCTGGAAAGTATGGAAGTCGTGGCCGGTTTCCACACCGTAACGTTGCCCAGTATCGCGGGCGCCATGTTGAGATTGCAGGCTATCGCCGTAAAGTTGAACGGAGTCACCGTGTAGACGAACCCTTCCAGCGGCCTGAGTTCTATTTTGTTGAATGTCTTAGCCGATTGAACGGGCTGAAACAGGCTGAAAAGCTCGGACGCGTTGAAAGCGTTAAAGCGCAGAAAATCGCACACCTCGCAGGCGGCGTCTATTTCGGCCTGCCAGATATTCTTGCTCTGACCGAGAATAGTCGCCGCGTTGAGCGTGTCACGATACCTCGTGCTGATGAGATCGGCGGCCTTCATGGCGATGGAAACTCTGTCATCCCACGAAAACGCCGCCCACTGCTTTCTGGCCGCCAACGCGGCGTCGATAGCCATTTCGACTTCTTTTTTCCCGGCCTTGTGGAAAAAGCCCAATTTATGGCGATAGTCGTGGGGCATCGCCACGTCGGCGATATTTCCCGTTTTAATTTCCCTGCCGCCGATGATTAACGGTATTTCAACCTCCGCGGAACTCTGTCTTTTAATCTCCGCCAGCAATGATTCAGCCTCCGGGCTTCCTGGGGCGTAATCGCGCGCGGGTTCGTTCACGGGCCTTTCCAGTCTGTATATCGCGTTGTTCAAAAGAGCAGCCTCCTGATAGCAGCATATTTGCAACATAGTTGCATTTATGTATATTATCATAAGCCCATACCGATGTAAACCCCATAATGTTTGAGGAATATCACATAAAAGGCATGGATGCCGATAATTCGAGATAGCGCGAGATAGGGAGCAGGACCGGTCGATAGCGCGCGAGCGTTGTCGCGTATTGAATCGGGGCCGCATTAAGGCGGACCCGATTCACGTTTTCAGTATTCTGTCTTCCAATTCGAGAATATTATCTTGGCTTCTTTCAAAAACGCGTAGGGTATCGTGATCGTCTCGTCGGTCACCGTTTTATAATCAGGAAATATTGGAACCGGATTGCAGCCCCCGGAGGCCACTTCCACCTGATCCATCCTGAATCTGTTTCCGCAGTTCTGGCAAACGAGCGCATTGCCCTCCTGGACATAATATCCTCTGCCCGAATCGTAACAGACCTGACAGGTATTGAACGCGGTGCGTACGCTGCCGTCGGAGGCTTTGACAGCTATGACCTCCATGCGGGTTCCCTCGATGCTGATCGGGTAGAATTTCGCGGTCGTCGATATTTCATCGATTTGGATTACAACGTCCCGATCGGCCGGTATTCCGGCGTCAGCCCCTTCGGCGCCGTCCGTCGATACGGCCGGGACTCCGAAAAAAA
>JAITAT010000179.1 GCA_031283975.1 Synergistaceae bacterium | reverse complement strand
GGAACGATCACGACCGGCAGCGAATGGCTGCGGGCGAACCGGGCAAGCCCATCCTCGTCCCGTTTGGCTTCCACCGTGCGCAGTTCCGAGATCGCCTCGGAGAGGAACGGGCCGTAACGATTCCTCGAAAGCGCGCTCTTCAAAACCCTTTCTATGGCATCAGCATGTACGCCTGCCCTGCATCCAACGCCGATCGTAATCACCTTGGGAACTATCTGCGGTTTGGCTCCGGAGAGATGCTGCACGGCCCGCGGCGATATTATCATATCGGCTTCGCTCTGTTTGTTCACGAGACCGTACCCGAACGGCAGCGGAAGATTTATGCCGTGTTCGAACATTATGGGGTCAACCCAGACGGATATTTCACCGTCATTTTTAAATTTGGCTATCGCGGGCGTCAGCCTGGAACGGAGAAGAATACCGTACCCTCTGCGCGAGGCCCAGAGATCGGGGGCAATGAAGCCCGCTCTGTCGCTCGATGTCGTCGGAATATACATCGTCCCGCGCGAGGAGAGAATTTCGGCGCATTCGCGGGCGAGATCCGCGGCCAGACCGATATGCCCCGCGATAACCGGCAGAGATACTCCGCCGTCCTCGCTCACCACTACCAGCGCGGGATCGGACGTCTTGTCCTCGATGAGATCCGCGACCGAACGGACGGCAATCGCAAGCGCGCCTATGAACACGAAAGCTCCGGCGATATCCCATCTGGACGAAAAAGCGCCTGCCGTCCCGCCCGCCGGTATGAGAACGTCTTCGGCGTCAAGGCCTTCGCACAGTTCCGACGCTATCCGCGCTCCGGCATCAAAGTGCAGGACGTATATGTTTTTCTCGGTGTGATAACGCATTTACGCCCGTCCCCCCTCGAATCCATGAGAGTAAAGCATGCTGCGCGACGACGGGTCGCGCTTCAGGCATTCCCCGATGATTATCAGAGCGTGGTTCGTAATCCCCGCTTCCGTCATCGAGCGGGATAAATCTTCTAGTGTGGTGACGCATATGCGCTCGTCATCCCACGTCGCACGGTATATCCACGCCGCGGGGGTTTCTCCCGGCAATCCGGCGGATAAGCACTTTTCCGCGGAAAGGCCCGCCATTTCCGCGGAAAGGAACAGAACCAGGGAGGCGCCATGAGAGGCGAGCCCTTTTAAATCCTCCGAATCCGGGACAGGCGTGCGCCCCGCCGCCCTGGTGCATATCAGGGTCTGAGTCCCTCCCGGGATGGTATATTCTATGCCAAGCCGGGCCGCCGCCCCTTGAAAACTCGAAACGCCCGGCACTATTTCGCATTCCACGCCGAGTCCCGATAGAAGACCGATTTGTTCCGATATAGCCCCATACAGGCAAGGGTCTCCGGTGTGCAGACGGACGACCGACAAACCGCTTCGAACGGCTTCATTCATCATCTCGGCCTGTTTTTCCAGCGACAGATAGAGCGAGTTTACCTTTTTACAGCCTTCGCCGCATATTTCGAGAATTTTTTCGTTCACCAGGCTTCCAGCGTAAATCACCAGATCGGCTTCTTTCAACAAACGCGCGCCCTTCAGCGTCAGGAGTTCGGGATCGCCGGGCCCCGCGCCGACTATAAAGACTTTGCCGCCGGAGTCCATGTCATTTATCCCCCCAGATGATATCGACGGGATTGTTTCCATGAAGCAGCCAATCGGCGCCAACTTTACGGCCGAATGACGAATGGACCCTCCAGAAACCCGCGGACACTCCCATGACGTCCATGTAAGCAAGCGCTTTCGACGTGGCGCCCGGGGTTATCGACGTCAGCGCCAATCTCCCTCCGGTTTCCAGCCGCGCGAAGCATTCGCCCATTATGTCCTCCAGAGCCTCACCGTGTCCGCCTATGAACGCGGCCCGGAACGGACTGTCAGGTATTCCTCTTGGCGCGGAATCCTCTATTATACTCACCCTGCCCGCCAGCCCCGCGCGCTCGAGATTGAGCCTCGCCAGAGCCGCGGCGGCGGGAAAATTTTCAACGCTCGCGACATATCCGGACGGTCCAACCGCCCTCGCCAGTTCCACAGTCATAGCTCCGCTGCCGCTGCCTATCTCGAGGACATTGGCCCCCTCCAGGGGACGCAGCAGCGACAGAACCGCCGACCTTGTAAATTCCTTCGTCATGGGTACTCGCTCGCGCCTCTCGAACCATTCGTCGGGAAGGACTCCTCTCCGGTTCAACGACTCCGCTTCAACCGCTTTCGGTTCCCCGCTCTTTTCGAGCCACAACACGGCGAGCCGCCCCGTGTGAGAAGCGGCGTCCAGTTCCGAAAGGCTCGACGACTCGATAATTTTTTCGCCGGGAAGCCCGACGTCCCATCCCATAACAGCCCATGCCGAAGCCAGTTCCGGTTCCGACGCGAGCCACGCGACATGACTCGCCACATCCTCAGATGCGCCGAACAATACCATAAGCGCGGATGAATTTCGCATTTTTTTTACGATTTCAAACATACACGGGCGTTTCCTGCCGTGCAGCGTGACGGCGGCGACTTCGGCCCACGATTTTCTAAGGCGTGACGCCATGAGTTGAAGCGAGGATATTCCGGGGATGACCGACACGTTTTCGCTCCCAAAATACGCCGTGACTTTTTTAGCAAGACTGTAAAAACCAGGGTCTCCGCTCACAAGAAGCGTCACGTCTCCCTCACTCAGCTCGTTTTTGAGAGTTTGAATCACTGCGCCGGCCATTCCGTTCGAGGGTAATTCGACGCGGCGCGCGCTTTCGGGCGGGTGAATGGCGTCCAGTATGCGCCCGCCGCCTATAACAGCGCGGGAGTTCTCTATGGCCGACTTCGCTTCCGGCGTCAGATACGCGGGTGTTCCCGGACCCGCTCCAACAATGATGATCATCGGATCTCCGCTGAGATTGCCGCGATTTCCTCTATCAGTTTATCCAGGTTGCCGGTGCGCGCCAGTTCTCTGTCCGGAAGCGAAAAAGTCAGACACGCGCATTCGGATATGCCGGCGGCTCCGGAGAGCGCGATTCGAACGATCCGAGACACCAGTTCGTTCAACGCGGCGCTCCCCCAATCGGTGCAGGATATTCTGGTCGCTATTTCATCCGCCATCGAACTGCCCAGTATATCTCTCACATCCTCGCTGTTCGCGCCGTGGAGCGCGGCATAAGCAGCGATAGCCTCAAGTCTTCCGTCACTGCTGGAACTGTGAGTGTCGAGGGATCCGGCAGACAGTTTGGCGAACTTTCCTATTTGGCCTATCAAAATCAGCTTTTCAAAACCAAGGTTACCCACTATCGAAAGCGACTCGCCGGCGAAGTTGCTGATGTTCACTATCATTTTGTCGGGAATGCCGAGGAGCGCCGCCATTCTTCTCCCGTAGTTACCAGGCACGAGACATGCGATATCGGCGCCGACCGCCTTCAACACCGACAATTCGCTCTTTATTGTACCTATTATCGCGTCGGAACTCATCGGCGAGACGATTCCGGTCGTACCCAATATGGAGATACCGCCTATTATGCCGAGACGCGGATTGTAAGTCCTGCTCGCCAGTTCCTCCCCTCGGGGAACCGATATCGTCACCTTGGCTCCCATGCCGTGCGGTAATTCCTGCCCGAGCGACTTGCGTATGAGAGCCATCGGCCCCGGGTTGATGGCGGCCTTGCCCGGAGGGACGAGCAGACCAGGTTTCGTGACCACGCCGACTCCGTCGCCTCCCAAAATGGTAATGCCGCTTTCGTTCGAAATGATTACCTCAGCCACTATGACGGCGCCATGCGTTACGTCGGGGTCATCCCCGGCGTCTTTCGTCACCCACGCTTCGGCGCCTTCCTCCGTTCTCCGGCAGCCGGTGATGGGTATCACTATATCCTTGTCTCCGGGCAATTTGAGAGCAACGCTGCCGCAGCTTTGGTCAAACATGAAGCGCGCCGCGCCCACAGCGGCGGCGGCGGCGGCGCTGCCCGTCGTGAAACCGCTCGCCATTCCCCTGTTATTTGCCTCGATCATTCGGCCACCTTCTCGAGGAAATAAGTTCCCGCAAATTCCGCACCGATCTTTTCAGGCGCAGCAAAGAAGGGCGGGATATATCCTCCTCCGGCACGTCAAAGATCATGCCGTTTTTAACCGCCTTCATCGAGGAAAATCGCGGGTCATTCATAAAATCCTCCGCGCGCGTCGTGTTCATCGCGCCTTGTTGCAACAGCACGATGTCTATTTCGCCGTCCGACGCT
>JAITAT010000131.1 GCA_031283975.1 Synergistaceae bacterium | reverse complement strand
CCGGGAAACTGGTTTCCCGGCGGGGTTTGGGGCGCCCGAGGTCTTTATCCTTTGAGATTCAGAGATTTTTGCCGGCCTGGAAAGCCATGTCGAGGCACTCCGGTTTTTTTGACGCGGCGCCGGCCTCGTGTAAATTATGAACCAGGATTTCTCCGGCTATTTCCCATTTGGCAAAATTACAGGAGAGTTCGAAGGATTTTTTGAGCCCGTCGAAACATGAGCCGTCTTTATCGCCGGCCGCGGAGATCAAAACGGCCCTTCGCCCCTTGACATTGATTTTTGAGTTCGCGGAAAAATAAGGGAGCAGTCTGTCCCATACGGGTTTGATCTGAGTCGACCACGAGTAAAAGTACAGAGGTGACGCGAACGTTATCACATCCGCGTCGTCGATCGCGGCGTAAATGTCGCCCATGTCATCGTTCAAAAAACAGTGCGCCCCGCTCATCCAGCAGCGCCTGCAATCTATGCAGCCTCCTATTTTGAGGCCGGCGATTCGGATCGCCGACGTCTTATATCCGGCGCTCACAGCGCCTTCCGAGAAAGACGCCGCCAAGGTTTCGGTATTTCCGTTCCTTCGGGGGCTGCCAAGCAGTATCGTAACTTTTCGCGACATATCCGTTGACCTCGATTCGATTTATTATGATTTTACCTGTACCGGAGCCGAAACTCGGCTTTACGGATTTTAAAACCCAGCGCGCCGGCGGCGGCGGCTTTAATCACGGCGGTCGGTATGAACGGCAGTACGCAGGCGGAAAAAGCCACGCCAAATCCTTTTCCGGTGACGGCGGAGAACATCGCCATGCCGGCGGCGAAGTTGACGATAGTTCCGACCGTGAGACCTATTGCCAAAGAACGCGATCCCTTCTCGCTCCCCAATCCGATGAGAGCGGCCATTATGGGAAACGACATTATAAATCCGCCGGTTGGGCCCATCACAATGCCAAGCCCGCCGCTGAAATTCGCGAAAACGGGAAGGCCGGCCGCCCCCAGCAGAGCGTAAAGCGCGGCGGCCATAAATCCGCGTTTAGCGCCAAGCATGACGCCGGCGAACGATACCGCGAACGTCTGCATCGTCATGGGAACTCCCAGCGGCATAGGTATGCTTATTTGAGCCATTACGACCATCATCGCCGTGAAAATTCCCGTTAAACAGATATCCTTAGTGGAGATATTTCCGCTTGTCATGTTATTCATCACCTTGTCAATTAGACGATATTCGCGTAGCGTGTTTTACAGAACCTTGCCTATCGCGGCGGCGGCTTTTTCAGCGCAGCTTAGCGCGTCGTCGGGGCTCCATTTCAGGGAGATCGTTATGGATACGCAGCGGGAGATAAGATCGTCGGATTTGAACGTCCGTTTTGTGTAATCAGCCATTCCGTTCAATATATCCGAGCCGATCTTGTGCGCGAAATTACGTTCTATGAAAAGGCTCCAGTTTCGGATGTAGTGCCAGTTGTTATCGTACCAGTGAAACACTCCGCCGACGCCGGCTTCTTTGAGGGCCGCCGCGGTTTTGCGGGCCTTGTCCTCGGTCGGCGTGAAGAACGACAGAAACGTCGCGCAGTCTCCCTCGGGGTCCGTCAGCGTCCTGAACCGAATGTCCTTCACCTCCGACAGTTTTTCCTTCAATATGCGCTTGTTTTCCCTCTGAATCGACATGAACCGATCCATCTTCGCTATCTGTGCCAGCCCCAGGGCCGCGTGAAGCTCCGTTATGCGGTAATTGTAGCCGGGGAAAACATGCCCCTCGGCGCCGCGGTCGTTCTGGGCGTGATCGTGGCCGTGATCGTGATACATGTCGGCCCGTTCATAGATTTCGCGGCTGTTTGTCACTATGGCTCCGCCCTCTCCGCACGTAACCATCTTGTTGAAATCGAAGGAGTAGCAGCCGGCGTCTCCTATCGTTCCGACCGGCACGCCGTGATACGAGGCACCGAACGCTTGGCAGGCGTCCTCGACGAGCAGCAGGTTTCTGTCGCGGCAGATCGACCGCAGTTCGTCAAGACGCCCCGCGGCGCCGCACATGTGGACGGGCATCACCGCTTTCGTCCTCGGCGTTATATATTCCAGCACCGATTCGGGCGACAGACAGAGGGTGTCGTCGGCCTCCGCGACGACGGGCGTAGCTCCGGCGGCCATTATGGACTCGAATGTCGCCACGAATGTGAAGGGCGGCATGATTACCTCGTCCCCAGCGCCGACGCCGAGAGCCGCGAGAGCCGTCGTAATGGCGGCCGTCCCGTCCGCCAGCAGCAGAGCATGAGCGGCGCCGGTTTTTTTGCGTATCTCCGCTTCCATCTCTCTGGCTTTCCAGCGCGCCTTGCGCTGCCCCTCAAAACCAAAACGCATTATGATTCCGGTCTCCATGACCTCGTCGATCTGTTTCTTCTCGTTCTCGTCAAAAAATTCCCATCCCGGCACTAAAAAACACCCTCCTTCAAAAAATTCTCAAATAGTAGTACGTCGTCCGGCGTGTCTATCTCGATGCTGTCCCGTTCGGCAAGAATACATTTTATAGTTCGGCCGTGTTCCAGCATCCGCAGCATTTCCAGGCTTTCCGCTTTTTCGAGGGGCGTCCCGCCCCAGGACGCGAATTTTAAAAGTTCGTCGCGGCGCCACGCGTACGGCCCTATGTGTTTGAAAAATTCGGGCCGCGATTTCTCCGGATCCCTCACAAAAGGTATGGGAGACCTGCTGAAATACAGCGCCCGGCGCGTCTGGTCAAATACCATTTTCACGATCGAATCGCGATTTATCTCCTCCGGCCTGTCGATTTTTTTCGCCAGCACGACAAGCCCAACGTCGGATTCCCGCTCAAGAGCCTCTATCATCGGGTCTATCACGTCTCCCGTTACGAGCGGGTCGTCGCACTGCACATTGAGGACGAAACTCGACTCTGTTTCGCGCGCGACGTAAGCCACCCGATCGCTTCCGGACGGCAGAGACTTAGGAGTCATCACGGCGGTTCCTCCGGCGGATCGCACCACCGACGCTATGCTCTCATCGTCGGTCGCTACCACGGTCATGTCGATTCGGGAACTGCTTCGCACCCCGTCGAGCACCCTCAGAACCAGTTCGCGCCCCGCCAGCTTCAAAAGCGGTTTCCCCGGCAGCCTGACGCTCTCGAGCCGCGCCGGAATGACGGCCAATGTTTTTACATCCCGCATTTTACCACGCCTCCCACGACGGAAGGATATCACTATTCGAGCCAAAAATCAGCAATCGGGACGTGATACAATGGGAAAAATTCTTGAAAAGCAACGGGCGAAATTCATGAACGGTAAAACGGATTCAAAGTACGATCTCACAAACGGGCCGATACTGGACAAACTGCTGTTGGTGGCGCTGCCGATAATAGGCACGCAGTTATTGATGATGAGCTACAACTTCGTGGACATGTTTCTGCTGGGCAGAGTGGGAAGCGACGCGGTGGCCTCCGCGGGGTTGGCTGGGATGTATGTCTGGATGTCGGAAGGTTTTCTGCTCGTCGGCAAGATGGGCGCCGAGATAGGGGTATCACAAAACCTTGGCCGGCGTGAAACGGAGGCGGCCCGAAAATTTTCCCTGAATTCGATATTTCTCGCGCTTTTAATCGGAATCTTTTTCACAATATCCGCCGAGGCTTTTTCGGATCGGCTGATCGGTTTTTTCAGGGTACAGGAAGCCAACGTGGCTTCCGACGCAAGGGTTTACCTTGTAATCGTAGCGCTGTCGGCGCCCGCTCTTTTCGTCTCCGCGGCCATATCGGGCATATTTACCGGAGCGGGAAACTCGCGCGTGCCTTTTGCCATAAACGCGTCGGGGCTGGCATTGAACGTCGTTCTCGATCTGATATTCATTTTCGGGCTGGGGATGGGAGTCAAAGGCGCGGCCGTCGCCACCGCCATATCGCAGGCCGCGGCATGCGGCATACTGCTGGCGGCCCTGGTCTTGAAAAAAGGCGTGCCGTTCGATCGTTTCGTTTTTCTCGAGAAACCCGACGGCAAAGTAATCGTTCAGATTCTGAGATGGTCCGTGCCTCTCGCGGTTGTAAGCGTGCTTTTTACATTTTTCACGATGTTCATCAACAGGCTCGCGGCGGGTTTCGGAGCCGGAGTGATAGCCGTGTACCGCGTGGGAACCCATATAGAATCGCTCACATGGCTCACGGGCGAAGGCATGGCCACATCCGTCGCGGCCTTCGCGGGGCAAAATTACGGCGCGATGAAGCTGAACCGTATAAAGGAAGGGGTCAAAATAGCCCTGATATCATGGTGTTTATGGGGCGCGGCCGTCATGGCGCTTCTTATAATCGCCGGCCGGACGCTGTTCGCTTTTTTCCTTCCCGATCCCGCTCTCATAGATATGGGCGGTACGTATCTGCGGATATTGGCGATGTGCGAGGTTTTCGGATGTCTCGAAGCCATTTCGTTCGGCGCGATGAGGGGGCTGGGAAAGCCGATACCTCAGTTTGTCGCGAGTATCGGCTGCAACGCGCTTCGCATCCCCATCTCATACGCGCTCGCTTACTTTTTTGGAGTGAACGGCATATGGATGGGCATAAGCATAACGGCCTCCATGAGAGGATTTTTCGGCTATATATGGTTCAGGCGGGTGATGAAAAATCTCAGATGACGTCTGAAGAGCCACAGGCAAAAAAACCTCGGGTGCTGCCCGAACCCGGCAGGGAACATGCTCCCCGCACTCTCTTCATATTTTATAAAAAGGGTACGGGGAACCGGTTCCCCGGCGGGGTTTGGGGTAGCGTCCCAAACTCGAGGGAAGAATCGTTTTTTAACCGATTCTCCCCTCCGTTTTTAAAAAGTCTTACCCGATTTTGATTTGTTTTGAATTTTCCCACAACCCGTGGATGTTGCAGTAGGACTGAGCTATCAGCGTGCCGCTCGCCGACAGCTTTACCTTTACCGAACCGAACGGCTCGGCTGCGGCGGGTCCGGGTTTCGCCGCGTCGGCGGTGTCGGCGTGCGCGTCGAACGTCAGGTTTGCCAGCTCGACCGCGAATTTTCCCCCATCGGGGACGAAGAAAAGTTTTATCCATTTGATGTAATGGGCCGGGGTATTGGGGTGGGATATCTCCTTGCCCACGCACAGTTTTACCTCGACAGCCCCGCCCGAAACCGCGGTTTCAGGTGCCTCGATGACGGGCACATGTTTCTCGCCCTTCCAGTCTCCGGTCTGCACATAGTTGCCAAGCGCCATATCATTTACCTCCCTTTTTTGCCGTGGCTTGAAGAAGCCGCCGGTCGTTACGCTTATGTTAATGTAAACGGGAGTTTTAGAAAAGTGTTTTTGGCAGATTTTTAAAATATTTTCAAATTTTAAAAGTCCTCGATGCGTTGAGCACGGCCAATATCGCAACCCCTACGTCGGCGAAAA
>JAITAT010000121.1 GCA_031283975.1 Synergistaceae bacterium | reverse complement strand
TTAAAATCTACCGAAAATGGGTTCTCGAAGCACCCATATATTATATAACAAAAAAGATAGAAACAGGTGAGCGGCAATGGCGCGAATGGCGCCCACGAGAGGCAATCTCGTAAAACTTCAGAAATCGCTCGCGCAGGCTGTGAGCGGCCATGATTTGCTGGAGCAGAAAAGACAGGTTTTGATGTTGGAATTGGTCCGTCATATCGATTCGGCCCGCGACCTTCAGCGCGACGTCATAAAGACCTTCGGCGACGCCTACGGGGCGCTGCAAAAAGCAAACATATCGCTGGGGATAGACACTGTGGAGGATATCTCGGGAAGCGTGCCCATAACCGACGAAATAGTGGTGCGTCTGCGTTCGGTGATGGGTGTCGAGATTCCCGATATCGACGAGGTTGACGCTTCCGTAAAGCCCAGTTATTCATATCTCAGTTCGACCGGCGCCATGGACGACGCCTATCTTTCGTTCAGAAAAGTCCTCTCCACGCTAGTCAAGCTCGCCGAGGTAGAGACGAGCGTGTATCGCCTCGCTGTCCAGATAAGACGCACGCACAGGCGGGTCAACGCGCTCGAAAAAGTGGTGATTCCGGCGAATATGCGCGAGAGCGCCTTCATCGTGGGCACGCTGGAAGAAGGAGAACGAGAGGATTTCGTGCGCATGAAGATAGCCAAAGGCAACAGAGAAAAACGCCAGCCGGCGAAATCAGGCAAGGATCGAAACCTCGGGACTCCGCCCCGAACCCCCGCGGGGAGCAATCTCCCAGCACCCTCTTAACGCGGCATTATCGTATGCGGTATTCAAATGTGGTATAATATTATACTGGAATCAAATGTGCCAAAGACGCTTTACACGGTCGTTAAGGAAGGGATAATCATGAGCGCATTGCAGGAAGTCCTGACGGTTCTTCTGGGAGCCGAGAGCGAGGCCAAACGCATGGTCGAGGACGCGAAAAACGACTCGCTCGGCGTCATCAAGACCACGCAGGAAATATTTTTGCCCGATCGCGAAAGCCGTATGGCATCGACGAGACAACAGGCCAAGGGGCTTATGGAAAACGCGCTGTTGTCCGCGCAGACCGAAGCAAAACAGATACTCGACCTCGGGCGGGAGGAACGCGAGCGCGTGCTCAAACGCTTCGAGGAAAACGTGGATACCGTGGTCGCGGCCGTGCTGGCCGAGACGGTCGATAAGATACTGTCCGGAGGCGAATAGATTTGTCCTGGTCGTCCGGAGGGGAATGCATGGCGGTGGGCGTCAAAGCCCATGTGCTCTACAGCCGGCTTCTGCTGGACGACGACTATTGGGACTTGCTCTCCAGCGACACGGTTTCCGAGATAAAAGAGAAATTGATGTCCACCGCTTACGGGGAATTTTTGGAGACCATACCGGCCGAAACGCACAGGCGCGACCTCGAATCGGCCATCCACAGCACCATCATCGCCCAGGGGGAGAGTTTTCTCTTTCATATGTCGAGCCCCCGCGACAAGTTTTTCAAGACTCTCATGTATCAATACGAGGCGGACGGTCTCAAGAGCGTTTTCCGCCATATCGCCTCCGGACGGACGGACAGGGAAAAACTGAGGCAAAGGCTCAACGTGTCGAGGCATTCGTTGGTCTCGTTTGATAATATGCTCTCGGCGAGGAATTTCTCGGAGGCCTCGGACGTCCTGAGGAACACCCCTTATTACAGGAGCTTGGCCGAGCCTCTGAGACGCCTGCATTCAGGGGAGGAACGCAGCTTGTTTCCTCTCGAGGCGGCCCTCGATATGTTCGTGGAGTCGTCGCGGAACAAAGCTCTTGAAAAACTCGAACCGGCCGAACGTAACAGACTGCTGCCCATATTCGGAGCCAGGGTGGATCTGTACAATATATATATACTGTACAGGGCCCTCGCGTATTACAACCTGACGCCGGAGGAGACGCTGAACAGGCTTCTGCCCGCGAAATACCGCGTCGCCATGCCCGTGCTGCGCGGACTCGTCCGCGCCGGGGCGCTGCCGAACCTGACGGAAATGCTGAGGGGCAGATTTCCGGCATACGCGGAACTCTTATCCTCCGCGCTGAGCGACGAAAACCCCGAACTTGCCCTCGACAGCAAAATAAAAAGATACATATACGCCCAGGCAAAATCCGTCTTCGATAACGGTCCTCCCGGTTTTCACACGGCAGTGGCCTATTATATATTGAAGCAATTCGAGATAACCGACCTGACGAGAATCATAGAATACGTCCGTTACGCTCACGACAGGCGCAGCGCCGCCGTTTATCTCACCAAATCCATAGCCGCAGCGGGAGGTGAACATGAATGGCAGTGATGAAAATGGTCGCCGTGACCATGGTCGGACCGCATGAGGAAATGGAGCCGGTCGCGAGACAGATGGTCCTTTCGGGAGGGTTTCAGCCCCTGCCGCTTGATTTTTTGATAAACGACCGGAACCTGCGCTCCAAGATAACCACGGAGAACGAGAACCCTTACGACGAACTCCTGAACAAGATGTCGGCCGTGTGGAAGGCCGCGGGAGAGAACGTCCCCGACCCCGAACCGATGCCGTTCGACTCGGGATTCAGTTTCCACAAGGCACGCCGTCTCGTGGGGGAGACAGCCGGCAAATTGGAGACGTGGAACAAGCGCAGGGAAGCGCTGATGGAGGAACTGGAACAGCTCGAAGCGACCAAGGTTTACGTCGAGGCGCTCACGGCGCTCAAGATGAAGCCTCGGGAGTTGTCAGAGACCCAATTCGCCGTTGTGCGTTTCGGCCGGATGTCGGCCGATAATTTTAACCGGCTCAAGGAGACGACGCTTGACGCGCCCATACTGGCCGTCGCGCTGTCGCGCTCTAATGACAACGCGTGGGCGTTGATATTTACCGTTCCCGGCTACAGCGACGGCGCGCGGAAGATATTGGACGCGGTGTACTTCAAGGAGTATTCGCTCGCTGAAATAGCAAACGGCATGTCGGAAGACGATCCCTTAGGGCAGGTGAATCAGGACATCGACTCGCACAAGATTTCGATAAAGGGTCTGGAGGACTCGGCCTCCGCCATTTTGAAGGAGCGCAGGACGGAATTCGAGAACCTTTACTCCAGGCTCTACACGATGCAGAGGGTCTACGACCTGTGCAAGGGGCGCGGCGAGATAGGCGGCATGTACGTCCTGTCGGGCTGGATACCGGAGGACACGTTCGCCGCGATAAAGGAGAAGATCGAACGCGACGCCCCGAGGACGTCGATAACGATCGAACAGGTCAAAAATATCGCGACTTCCGGGGCGCGCATACCCACCATGCTCCGCAACAACAGGATGGTGCGCGCTTTTCAGGACGTGGTGGCCCTTTACAGCGTGCCGTCCTACGGGGAAGTGGATCCGTCGCCCTTCGTGGCGCTCACGTTCATACTCTTTTTCGGGTTCATGTTCGGGGACGCGGGGCACGGTTTGCTTCTGTGGCTCGGCGCGGCGTACCTGGGCAAAAAGAAGATACTCGGCCATTCTCTCGCGTACGTGATGAAATGCGCGTCGTTAAGCTCGATGGTATTCGGCTTCCTTTACGGCAGCATCATGGGAGTGGAGGGGCTTCTGCCCGCGCTGTGGCTCTCCCCGATGCACGCTCCCGGCAGATTGTTCAGCGTCGCCGTAGC
>JAITAT010000078.1 GCA_031283975.1 Synergistaceae bacterium | reverse complement strand
TGGTGGCTGCCTTTCCCCATACCGAGGATGCTCTATCCGATGCAATACCCGCTGAACTACGCTATCGTGCAGATCGTGCTGGTCATCCCCATAGTAATAGCGGGGAGGAGGTTCTACTCGGTCGGTTTCAGGTCGCTCATACAGGGAAGCCCGAACATGGACTCGCTGATAGCGATAGGCACGTCCGCGGCGTTGATTTACAGTTTCTATTCCACATACCAGATACTCGAGGGAAACTTCGGGGCCGTCGAAGGTCTTTATTTCGAGTCGGCCGGGGTCATAATAACGCTCATCCTGCTTGGCAAATGTCTCGAGGCCATATCGAAGGGAAAGACGTCCGAAGCTATAAAAAAACTCATGGGACTCGCGCCCAAAACGGCCATCGTCATTCAGGACGGCAAAGAGATCGAAATCCCGATAGATGAGGTTGAAATCGGTCACGTCATCCTGGTCAAGCCCGGCGGTAAAATTCCGGTCGACGGCGTGATAGTGGACGGACACTCCGCGATCGACGAATCCATGCTGACGGGGGAGAGCATTCCCATCGACAAAAAACCGGGCGATAAAGTTTTCGCCGCCACCATAAACAAAAACGGCGTCATTCGTTTCGAGGCGACGAAGGTCGGCAGCGACACGGCGCTCGCCCAGATAATCAAGCTGGTGGAGGACGCTCAGGGTTCCAAAGCGCCGATAGCGGCGATGGCCGATATCGTGTCGGGGTATTTCGTCCCAGTGGTCTGCGCGATAGCCGTCATAGCGGCAGTAGCCTGGTATTTCCTCGGAACGCCGCCGGCGGGCTGGACTCACGTCCAATTCGCGCTCACCATATTCATAGCGATCCTGATAATAGCCTGCCCGTGCGCGCTTGGACTGGCGACGCCCACGGCTATCATGGTCGGCACGGGCAAAGGCGCCGAAAACGGCATTCTTTTCAAGGGCGGCGAAGCGCTGGAGACAACTCACAAACTCAACGCCATCGTGTTCGACAAGACGGGAACTCTGACAGAAGGGCATCCGGAGGTCACGGATATAGTGGTCGCCGACGCCTCTGGCATACGGGATGAAAATCACCTGCTCCAGATAACGGCTTCCGCGGAGAAGAGTTCTGAACATCCCCTCGGCGAAGCGATAGTCAGGAAAGCGTTGAAAGAAAGCGTCGATTTTCTCAAAGTCGAGAACTTTCAGGCGCTCACCGGTCTTGGAATAGAGGCCGCCATCGATGGAAGCGTATTTTACATAGGGAATCGAAAATTGATGGAGGAACGCGGCATTCCTCTCGGCGGTTTGGAACTGGAATCCGATCGCCTGGCGGAAGAGGGAAAGACCCCGATGTACGTGGTGCTGGGCGATAAACTTGTCGGCATCATAGCCGTCGCGGACGTTTTGAAACAGAGCAGCGCGGACGCGATCAAGTCGCTCAAGGCGATGGGAATTAAAGTCGCCATGATCACCGGAGACAACAAAAAAACCGCGGGCGCGATCGCGCGTCAGGCAGGCATCGACATAGTGTTGGCCGAGGTTCTGCCGCAGGACAAGTCAAACGAGGTGAAAAAACTTCAAGACGAAGGTCTGCGAGTGGCGATGGTCGGCGACGGAATAAACGACGCGCCGGCGCTCGCGCAGGCGGATATTGGGATCGCGATAGGGTCCGGCACTGACGTGGCTATAGAATCCGCGGATATCGTGCTCATGAAAAGCGACCTGATGGACGTGCCGACAGCCATCGCCCTGTCGCGCGCCACAATACGTAACATCAAGCAAAACCTGTTCTGGGCCTTCGCCTACAACACGGCGGGCATTCCGGTCGCCGCGGGGATACTGCATATATTCGGCGGGCCGCTGCTCAATCCGATATTCGCGGCCGCGGCGATGTCGCTCAGCTCGGTGTCGGTGCTGACAAACGCGTTGAGGCTGAGGCGGTTTAAAATCAATTAAAATACTGGAGGAATCTGAAATGACAAAGAAAAAAAATATGTTCAAAGCGGCATTACTGACGTTATCGCTCGTACTTTTCACTCTCACGCCAAACGCCGCGTCCGCCGCGTTCAACACCGACCTCGTTGGTCAAACGGCCGTGACTTCTTTTGGCGAGATGATAGGGGCGCTGGAATTCCCCCCCGTTTTCGACGACATGGATAAAACATGGGTTCTCACCGCGCCGGACGGCGCGGCGGCAGTCTGGTGGCGCAGGGACGCCAAGCCGGATCGCATGTTCGATGCGTACCTCTGTTTTGACGCCGAGCCGTTCGTGAATGCCGGACTCGACCTGAGCAAACTGCCCGACGATATGAAGGGAATGCTGGAGGACAGAGACAAACTGATGCTGGGCAAAAAACTTTCGGACAAACCGTTGGAGTATACCGGCGCGCCGACTCCCCTCGCGTCGATCGAGCAGATAGTGAAGCTCGACCGCGAATCGGTAGGATATCAAACCGCCCTCGATCATTACGGAGTAACTGTCGCCGACGGTTCACTGTTCGAGTGGGCCAAAGACATGAGCAAAAACGACAAGGATATCGTGTTCGTGCTGGACCCAAAAATCTTCATAGAAGCCGGGGTCGATCC
>JAITAT010000036.1 GCA_031283975.1 Synergistaceae bacterium | reverse complement strand
GTGCTTGTTTTTTTGGCGCTGATGGCAATACAGTTTACGATAGGCAATATACTGACGCCCAATATAATGGGCGACACACTGGATCTCAGCCCGGTCATCATATTGGTGTCCCTGATGTTCTGGGGAAGTATATGGGGCGTGGCCGGCGCGCTCATATCGGTGCCCGTCGCGGTTATGATACGGATAATATGTGAAAACGTCGAACCGTTGAAATTTTTGGCGGTATTGATGAGTTCCGCGAAAGAAAACGAGACGGAGATCGGCGGCGCGTGATAGCCGGCATTGGAACGGATCTGTGCGTAATATCGAGGATGAGGCGCGCCGTGGAAAGCGAATACTTCGTCAGGCGCGTTTTTTCGGAGGAGGAGATAGAGTACGCCCGCTCCAATACTGAACCGTCCCTTCATTTCGCGTCCGCTTTCGCCGCGAAAGAAGCGCTCGCGAAGGCATCCGGGTTCGGCGTTTTCGGAATGGGTCTCGCCGGTTCGTGGGTGCGCCGTACGAAGACGGGCCCCGTGATGATGCTGAACGACGATCTTCGAATCAAACTCGGGGAGCCGAAATGCTGGCTCTCTATGTCCCACGATGGCGATTACGCGCTCGCGTTCGTTGTGTTGGAAAAACGGTGATCGGAGCGTGAAAAAGTATTTCGGTTCAAGCGCGGTCAGAGAGGCCGATAAAAAATGTCCGGAGTTTTTTGGAATCTCCGGCGATATTCTGATGGAAAACGCCGGGCGCGGGGCGGCGGACATCATCGCCGAACATTACCCCGACGCGCGGAGCGTTTTGATATTATGCGGACCCGGCAACAACGGCGGGGATGGTTTCGTCGCCGCCCGGCATCTCGACGCCGCTGGATATTCGGTGACAGTCATATCGGCGATGGCGCCCGAGGACTATCGGAATGAAGCGCGCTTCGCGGCTGTGGCGGCCGCGAAATCGGGAATGAGGATATCGCGCGCTGACAGTCTCGACGACAGGGATATATATTCCGCGGCAAGAGAGTCCGACGTGGTGGTCGACGCTCTGCTGGGAACCGGTTCTCGGGGGGATCCGAGAGGCGAGGTGAGGCGGCTCGCGGAGCTTTCGTCAGGGCACGCTCATGTAGTTGCGCTCGACATCCCAAGCGGCGTGAACGCCGACACAGGAGAGATCGGAAGCGTGTCGGTCCGCGCTGAACTGACGATCGCGTTTCTGGCGGAAAAACCGGGACACGCCGTCGCCCCGGGGGTATTCATGTGCGGAAAGACAGTTACGGCGGGGATTGGAGTGAAACCCGGCGCCGTCCTCGATTCTCCGGCGCTGACGGGGTACGGCGCGTCAGATATTTTCACCATGCTCCCCGAACCGCCGCGCGGCATACACAAAAATTCCCGGGGCAGGCTCCTGATTCTGGGGGGCTCTCGGAATTACAGAGGCGCGCCGTTACTGTCCGCGCTGGCGGCGCTCAGGGCAGGGTGCGGCCTTGTGACTCTGGCCGTCCCGGAGAGCGTCGCTGCTTCCGCGGCTTCTTTGCTGCCGGAGGCTGTCTTCGCGCCGCTGCCTGAAAAGAACGGTCATATCGATTTTGACGGATTCAAGAAAATCTTTCCGGCGTTGGAGAACGGAGGCGATTCGCTGGTTTTGGGCCCCGGCCTCGGCAGAAGCCCCGACGCGCTCCGCGCGGCGCGTTTCGTGTATGACATGTGGACGAAACCGCTTTTGATAGACGCCGACGCGTTGAGAACCTCTTACCCTAAGCGGAGAGACGACGCGATAGCGACGCCCCACGCGGGCGAGGCGGCGCATGTTCTGGGCGTTTCCTCGGCTGAGGTGGACGCGCGCAGAATCAAATCCTGCGCGTCCTTGGCCGAAAAGTTCGGCGTGGCGCTTCTCAAGGGGCCTCACACTCTGGTGTCCGACGGACGTGAGACGAGGGTCATTTTGGAAGGAGGCCCGGAGTTGGCCGTCCCGGGTTCGGGAGACGTGCTTTCGGGCGTCATAGGCGCGTACCTCGCGTCCGGAATGAAGCCGATTGAAGCGGCGACCCTGGGGGAGCTGGTTCACGGAACTTCGGGAAAAATACTTTCCTCGCGCGGCGTAAACGGCATTCTCGCGCGCGATATAGCGGACGGCGTAAGAGATGTACTACAAAAAGCGTAACAAGGAGCGGAGGTTTCCCGAACCCGCTAAGACGCCCAAAAGAGGGGCTATGTTGACTTTTCTCAGTCTCGCCATGGCGGGCGCCTTTATAGCGGTTTCGAAGGCGGCGAATCCGAGGATGAACGTAACGCCCATGCTGCTGATGCTGGGCGGCGTGGCGCTGGGGTGTTTCATAATGATATTCGTAGCGGGCAGAAAAAGGAATGACGACTGAAAATCTGACGATACCCGAACTGATATCGAAATTTCCGTCGGTTGTAAGCGGGAGCGAGGATGATACGGCGCGCGTCGCCGCCGCGCTTGCGGGAGAAGTTTACGGCGGGCTTTCCGTGATTTTGAGCGGAGAGATCGGAACCGGCAAGACGGTCGTAGCCCGGGAGATGGCTTTGTCTCTCGGCGTCATTGGCGTAAAGAGCCCGACGTTCGCCACTGAATCGGTCTACCGCGTTCCCGGAAAGGCTTTTGGCCTTGTACACGCCGATCTGTACAGGTTTGACGATGTCCTCCCCGGCTCGGACACCGCCATGCAGTTTGAGGAATATCTGTCAGGCGGAGAAAACCTGCTGCTCGCGGAATGGGGTGAAAGGTGGAAAACGCCGCCCGTCTCCGACAGATGGCAGATCGATATTTCGGCTGACCGCGGCCCGGGCTCCGGCGAAATCAGGGTTTTCAGCTTCGATGCTTTCGGCGAAAGAGCGCACCGGCGTCTTGCCGCGGCTTACGAGAAAATTTTGGATATATCGCGGCCATGCCTCTGACGCTTGCTTTAGATTGCGCGCTCAGACGGATAAATCTCGGAGCGTCTGACGGCGGGAAGCTTTTGGGAGAGTTCTCCGCTGACGTAGGCGCAAGACAATCGGAAATTTTACCGCCGGCGGTTCAAAATTTTTTGTCGGCGTTGGGGAAGACCGTGCGCGACGTTGAATTGATAGCCGTGACGGCGGGGCCGGGATATTTTACGGGGATAAGGGTGGGGCTCTCGTACGCGACG
>JAITAT010000129.1 GCA_031283975.1 Synergistaceae bacterium | reverse complement strand
GGGCTCCTCTCACACTCATGGCGTTCGAACTCAAGCTTGGGGTGATAGGCCGCGGTATCGTCGCGGTAAGCGTTTTCCTGTTCGGCGTGACTACGGAAATCGGATGGTACGCCTACTATGAGATACTGCTCCGGCATATACTTCGCCGCAATCACAGCCTGAAGGAAAAAATCCTCAAAGTATTCAGGGTGGTATTCGCTTTTCCGTCCATGGCCGTGACTGTATGGGCGGTATTGTATGGGATGCCCGGCGGGATAGTGTGGCTGATCGCTGACGTCGTCACGGGAGTTCCGACGTTCGTCAACCTGGTCGTCTTACTGTTTCTTTCCAAGACGTTCTTTATGCTTCTGAAGGACTATAAAGCTAGGTATCTGGGCATAAACAGCGTCGATTCCGGCGCCAGGCTGTTTTTTGAGGAAAAGAAAATTTCTTGAAAAAACCGCCCCGTTCTCGCTCCGCCTTTGGGCATTGCGTGACGCAGGCGAGCGAAAGGAGCGAAAGCGGAGAGGATGTTTCGCGTGAATTTGATCTTGTACAACGGCAAAATAAGCACCATGGATCCTCAACAGCCGGAAGTCTCGGCAGCGGCGGTCGAAAACGGGGTAATCGCGGCGGTCGGTTCCTCGGAGGATATGATGGTTCTTAAAACTCCGGCGACGAAGCTGGTGGATCTGGAAAAAAACCGCGTAGTCCCCGGTTTCAACGATTCCCACCTGCATATCTTAAATTATGCCGTCATGAGCGAGCAATGCGATTTGCTGGGCAGCGGATCCATTGGCGAGATCGTTTCGAGGATGAGGCGTCATATCGACGCGAAAAAAATTCCAAAGGGCGGATGGGTCACTGGAAAACATTGGAATCAGGACATTCTCGCGGAGAAAAGATTCCCCACGCGCGGGGATCTCGACGCTGTTTCCACGGAGCATCCGGTCGTCTGCATCAGGATATGTTTCCATGTTGTCTCGGTCAACACGAGGGCGCTGGAGTTGCTGGGGCTCCGCGGAGATAACACCGCGAGCCGGCGTGTCGCGGAAGCGGTCGGAGAGGAGGAGGTGCGAACCGGAATTTTCAAGGAATCCGCCGCCGAGTTCCTGTTCGATTCCCTCGCCCTGTCTTCGGCCGGCGAGGTGGGCAAATATCTCGTCAAAGCCGGCCGCGATCTCGCGCGAAACGGCGTCACGTCGATACAGAGCGACGATTTTTCTGAGGCCGTAGATTACGAGGATGTGATCTCGGCGTACGCCGACCTGACCAGAAACGGCCGTCTGCTCTTCAGGACCTGCCAGCAGCGCCGGCTGCCCAAAAGCTGCGACATCGGCGATTTCTTGAACAAACGCCGCGACCTCTCGGGAACGGAGGGTTTTTACAAGCTCGGCCCGATAAAATTGATGGCTGACGGTTCCCTGGGCGCTCGCACCGCTTATCTGAGCCATCCATACAAGGACGACCCCGCTAACAGGGGTATTGCCATCTACTCCCAGGAGGAAATGGACTATCTGGTCGGGCGTACGCATGAAGCGGGACAGGCGGTAGCGGTGCATTGCATAGGCGACGGAGCCGCGTACATGGTGATGAGCAGCATTCACAAGGCCCGAAAGGGAAAGAAATTCGACGCGCGGCATGGGATCGTCCACTGCCAAATCACGGACGCGCCGCTTTTGGAGATGTTCAGGGAGTTGGACGTGCTGGCGTATGTGCAGCCAATCTTCCTGAACGAGGATTTGCATGTGGCCGAAAGCCGCGTGGGACACGGTCTCGCCGCGACGAGCTACAACTTCAAGACCATGGCGGACACGGGTGTCCGCATGTCTATCGGCACCGACTGCCCGATCGAAACTCTCGATCCTTTGCGCAATATTTATTCCGCCGTGACGAGAAAAGATCTCGGCGGGAACCCGGACGGAGGTTTTTATCCGGAACAGCGCTTGACTGTCGAGGAAGCGGTCTATTATTATACCGTGGGTTCGGCCTATTGCTCCGGAGAGGAAGACGTCAAAGGCATGATAAAAAAGGGGTATATGGCGGACATGACCGTGCTGTCGGACGATATTTTCAAAATTGACCCCGACGGAATCAAAGACGCAAAAGTCAATATGACTATTTTGGACGGAAAGATAGTTTGGAGCAGATAAACCCGCGAAGGAACGTGATCGATTTGACGGATATGCGAAAGGGGATTATTTTTACGATGATATCGGCCGTGGCTTACGGCATATCCCCTGTTTTGATAAGAATGGCCTACGACGGCGGGGCGACCTCAGCCTCGGTCGCTTTTTTGAGGATACTGGCTCTCCCTGTGCTGTTTGCCATAATGCGCGCGCAAAAAATATCGCCCTCCCTGACCAGGCGGGAAACCAAAGACGTGATCATGTCATGCGGAATCGGGTTCGGGATCACGACTCTGCTGCTCTTTGGCTCGTACGCGTACATTCCGGTGGGCATGGCTACGACTCTCCACTTCATCTATCCGATAACGGTGAGCGTCGTCTGCATCTTCTTTTTCCGCGAAAAATTCTCGCTGCCGATGCTATGCGCCCTCGTCATGTGTACGGCCGGCGTGTTCCTGTTCATGGGGAATACCGAGGGAGTCAGCGCCAAGGGCGTCGCCATGGCCCTGATTTCAGGGTTGACGTACGCTTTTTTCCTCGTCTACGTAGACAAAAGCGAAATAAAGAACATGAACCACTTCAAGTTGTCTTTCTGGCTCAGTATTATGCTCACCATTTTCTTCGGCGCTTACGGAGCGGTTACCGGCACGCTCGCGTTGAACCTGACGGCGAAAGCGTGGATTCTCTGCGCGGTCAATTCGGTACTGTGCGCTGTGGTGGCGGTCACGGCATTGCAGTTGGGCATCCAGTTTTCCGGCGCGGCGACCGCTTCCATCCTCTCGACGCTGGAACCGATAACCAGTTTTGCCCTCGGAGTGTCAATCCTCGGAGAGGGATATTCCACCGCCAAGATGATAGGCGTTGTATGCGTGGTGATAGCCGTAATAACGATCAGCATAAAAAAGTAAAAGCTCCTCCGTTCCGCTCATACGGGCTTATGCTGTGTTTAATCCCGCGCGTTTCTGGTATACTTTAAAGACATTACCGGAAGGGCTGACGAACGCGATGGGTTTTTCGGGCGATATGGAAAGGCTTCAGGAGATCATAGACGAATTTGAGAAAAACGACCCCGACATGGAAAGTTCGCTCGCTCTTTTCGAAGAGGGTGTGAAACTGATAAAAGGCTGCCGCGAATACCTCAAAAACGCCAAAAGGAAAGTGACGGCGCTTTCGTCGGACGGAGAAACGGAAGAAGATTTTGACGACGGCACTCAGCCGGGATGAAGCGGTGATGAGCGGATCGTTTGACGCCGTTTCCACGCTTAACGGGATATACGCCGACAAAATTGAGGCCAGTCTGCGCGCGTTGTGCGAGTCGAAGCGAGGAGTCATACCCCCCAGGCTTTTGAAGTCGATGTCTTATTCGCTTCTTGACGGCGGCAAAAGACTGCGCCCCGCGCTTTGTCTGGCCGCGGCTGAACGCAATGGCGTTCGCGCGGAACGAGCGATGCCGATGGCCGGAGCGCTGGAATTTCTTCACACAGCTTCGCTGATACATGACGACCTGCCGTGCATGGACAATGACGACCTGCGCCGCGGACGCCCCACGAATCACAAGGTTTTCGGCGAATGCCTGGCCATTCTGGCCGGTTTTTCGCTGATGATATGGGCGTTCGAACACGCGCTGTCCGGGCTCGTCTCAAACGGCATACCGTATGAGGCGGCTTTCCGTGCCGTATCTTTCCTATGTGAGGCGACCGGGCCGGAAGGCCTGTGCGGAGGGCAGACGCTCGATACCGACCGCGAAAGCCAGAGCGCCGACCGCGATTTCGTCTACGAGATAGCCGAAAAAAAGACGGCCTCGCTGATTCGCGCCTCAGTTGTTACAGGAGCGCTGCTTGCGGGTGCGTCGGATGAAATAGTGCGGCGGTACTCCGAATATGGCGAACATGTTGGAATAGCTTTCCAGATCGTGGACGATATTCTGGACGCGACCGGCACGGCGGAAAAACTTGGCAAGACTCCGCGCAAGGATGAAGCGCAGGACAAAAGAACGTTCGTCTCAGCGTACGGACTGGATGGCGCGAAACAGCGCGCGGAACGCGAATCCGCCAGAGCGGCGGAAGCCTTGTCTCCGCTCTTTCCCGGGGGCGACCTCCTGATAACCCTTGCGGAACAACTGGCGCACAGGAGCCGATGACGGATGGATAACTCTGAAAAAAAATCTTTACTGGAATACATACAAAACTATAAAAAACTCGCGGCTCTTGGCCCGGACGATATAAATTTGCTCTGCGCCGAGATACGCTCCCTTATTATGGACGTCACGCTGAAAAACGGAGGACACCTGGGCGGTTCGCTCGGCGCGGTCGAGCTTTGCGTAGCCCTGCTCCGCGTGTTCAACCCGGAGCGCGACAAGATCATCTTCGACGTCGGCCATCAGACGTACGCCTACAAAATTTTGACGGACAGGCTGGACAAATTTCACACCTTGCGCCAAAAAGGCGGAATATCCGGTTTCCCGCGGAGACTCGAAAGCAAATACGACGTTTTCGACACCGGGCACAGCAGCACTTCCATATCGGCCGCGCTCGGTTTCGCGAAAGCCCGTGATCTGCTGGGATTGGGGCACGAGGTTGTGGCGGTTATCGGCGACGGCGCGCTTTTGAACGGGCTCGCGTTCGAGGCTCTGAACAATATATCCGAGTGCGATACGAAGATAACGGTGATACTGAACGATAACACGATGTCCATCAGCCCTAGGATCGGAGGCATGGCAGAGCATCTTGCCAAACTGTCGGTCAGCGCTCCTTACAAGAGACTCAAACAGTTCGTCAAAGATCAATGCCGCTCCATAGGAGACAGCCGCAGAATAGAACGGAAACTTGCGGCATGGAAGACTAAGCTGAAATCTCTGCTGCTTCCGGCCAATGTGTTCGAGGATATGGGGGTGAGTTACTGGGGGCCCTTCAACGGTCATAACACACGGGAACTCGAGGAGATATTCGAACTGTCGAAACGGTACCCGAGATCGCTTCTAATTCATGTGATCACCAAGAAAGGCAAGGGCTGCGCGGAAGCCGAGGCGCGCCCCTCGTTTTTCCACGGGGTCGGCTCCGGCACGATAATAGGCGATAAGGCCGAAATCGCGAGCGCGCCGCCTATTCGCGATTGGAGCCGCGCCGTTTCAAAAAATATAGAAAGCATGGCGTCCGCGGACGGACGAATCGTGGCGCTTACGGCCGCGATGGAGGACGGCACTAACCTGGGCGGTTTCAAGGAAAGATTTCCAAGCAGGTACTTCGACGTGGGCATTGCGGAAGGACACATGCTGACGTATGCCGCCGGGCTGGCGGCGGGCGGAATGAAACCCGTCGTCTGCGTGTATTCCACCTTTTTGCAGAGGGCCATGGATCAACTGGTTCATGACATCTGTATGCAAAAAATGCCCGTGCTGCTGGCCGTCGACCGCGCCGGACTGAACGGCGAGGATGGCGAGACTCATCAGGGTTTGCTGGACATCGCTTGGGGACGCAGCGTTCCGGGCCTTACGATATGCGCTCCTCGAGACAGGGTCGATCTTGATTTCTTTATGGCGGAATGGCTGGAGAGGGATATTCCAGTGATGATACGCTACCCCAAGGGAGTGATAACCGAGTCGCTGAACCGCGCGGGAGATGAAGCGGCTCCGTGGGGTAAGGTGGAAATTCTGCGCCGAGGAAACGGCGCGTGCGTCGCCTGTATAGGCGCTGCCGTCAAACCCGCTCTTTCCGCGGCTGATATCTGCGAGGGAAAAGGTCTGCCGGCCCCAACCGTGGCGGACCTCAGATTCGTCTCCCCTGTCGACTGGGAGACTGTCGATAACCTGTTGTTCAGTCATTCGCTCCTCATAACCGCGGAGGATGGTTACAGGAACGGCGGAATTGGCGAAGCTGTCGCCGCGAGAGCCGCCGAGATCGGTTCCTCCTGCGCGGTCCGCGCCGTAGGCGTGAACGCCGAATATGTGCCGCACGCGACACGAGACGAACAGATGAAAGATCAGGGCTTGACGGCATCCGGAATAGCGGCCCTTGTAGAGAGTTTTTATGGCGTCTCGGTCACCAGAGAGGCTGGATAAACTGCTGGTCTCCCGCGGTCTTGCGTCATCGAGGGCCGAGGCCGCCGATTTCATAAAAAGCGGATGGGTAAAAGTCCTCGGAATAGAACGGTCGAAACCCTCGTCGATGTTCACCTCCGAAGCCGCTATAGAAATAGACAGAGGCGGACGCTCCGGCAAACGTTGGGTTGGAAGGGGAGCGCGCAAGCTTCTCCGGGCGCTGGAAGAATGGAACATCGATCCGGGAGGTTTCGACTGCGCCGATATAGGCGCGTCGACCGGAGGGTTCACTCAGGTGCTTCTCGACAGGGGAGCGGCGCGCGTGGCCGCCGTGGACGTGGGCTACGGACAGCTCGCTTGGGAGCTGCGAAATGACCCGAGAGTCAAAGTCATGGACAGGACCAACGCCAGGTATGTCACAGCGGAGGATATCGGCTGGCTGTCGGGCATCGTAACTGTCG
>JAITAT010000128.1 GCA_031283975.1 Synergistaceae bacterium | reverse complement strand
CGGGGCGATGGTTCTCTATCGCGGCGTAAAAGGGCCGCTGCTGTGAAAACATATCTTACGATGAGAAAGGAGGCGTCCAGCATGAAAAAGTTATGCACCGCGTTCGTCATCGCGCTGGCCTTGAGTATCGCGGCCGCGGCTGACGCGGCGGAAGGCGGTTTTGTCCCCTCGTCGGTGCGCGTGACAAGCGTCATATACTCCAAAGGTTCATGCGAGATAAATGTCCCGACCGTGCGCGAGGTCACGCTCGACGATTCGAAAACCGCGCTGGAACTCTACGCCGCGCTGAATGACGGGATACGAACGAACGGAACATACGTCACCGAATACGGCCGCGAAAACCAGCTCCTATTCACTTTCGAAGCGGACGGCGGGCAGTCCGTGACCGCGTCGTTCAGAAACTCCGGCGCCCTGGACAAACTTGCCGGATTTGAACGGTTCGCCCGCGCGGCGCGGCTCGCTCTGTGGCGCAACGGTTACGCGAGGTTCGTGAGAGACGAAATATTCATATTGAACGCGCGGACGGAAGAAGAAGCGGAGATATCCGCGTACGCGCTCCTCGACCTCGAAGGGACGTGGCAATGGCAGGCGTCGGAGGGCGACGGATTTTTCGAAACGTATATCTATACGTTCAAGGACGACGGAACTATGGACATAGAAGAACATCTGCCCGGAGAAAAGCTGTACGAGGCGTCCGCGTTCTACGGCGCCGAGGGCGGCAGATTGATAATTTTCATGGAGAGCGAAAAACGAAGCGCGGATGTTCCGTTCACCGTGTTCAACGGGCAGTTGCAGTTGACTTTCGAGGGGAACACACTCGTGTTCGAGCCAAAATATTAAAAACGCCGTAAAAGTTTCAAAAAAATAAATCTATACATGGAGGGTCTCAAAATGAAAAAAGCTTTCAAGTTCATGGCCGTGGTAACAATGATTTCGGCGGCGCTCTTTTCGTGCCAGCTTTCGGCAATGGCGGCGTTCGCCCCGGCCAATCCCGGACCGACGGTTCCGCTTCAGACGGCGCCTCAGCCAAATCCGCCCCAGGCCGCGCCGCAGGGACAGGTTTCGTCTATCGACGGGATATGGCAGGCTGTCGGCACGTCACAGCCGGTCATGGCCGGGTTGATGGGCGGCCAGTATCAGGTGATGATGAACGGCCAGGCGACCGAAATGGGAACCTTCACGATAACGGGCAACCAGATAAATTGGACTCCGAGCGGCGGGCAGACATACTCGAATTATTACCAGCTGACGCCGGACGGAATGTCGATGACGCTGACCGGAAACGATGGCGCGATAACGTGGCGGAAAACCCAGCAAACGCAGCAAACTTACCCGCCGCAGCCTCCATATTCATATCCCGAGACTCCACCCATACCACAACCACCCGTACCGCAGCCGCCCGTACAGACTCCACCCGTGCCGCAGCCGCCCGTACAGGCGCCGCCCGTCATTCAGCAGCCCGGCGGCGCGCCGCTGTCGCCCCAGGCGCTTGCCGGAACGTGGCAGGCGTTTCAGGGTAATGTGAGCGCTACGGTCATTTTCAACGGCAACCAGTATGCGTTTTCCATTAACAACCAGATGGCCGACTACGGAACGTTCACGCTGCAGGGGAACGTGATTTACTATCACTCCGCCACAGGTTCGACGCAGTTCGGCGCACCCGTGCAACTTCAGCTATCGTCCGACGGGCGGTCGCTGCTCGCCTCCGATGTCGGCGGAGCGAACGGCCTCATGTGGATGAAGTCCCAGTGACGCGCGCCGGAAATGAATTTTGTTCCGGGAGGTTTTTGAGATGAAGCGCGTAATCTGGATATTCATCGCGATTATCGCCATATGTGCCTCGGGGGGATATGGCTATATGGCTGGCCGCGGCGAAGAAACGGCTAAGGCGGCGGAAAAAAAGGAAAAATCCGTCCTCGAATCGCTGACGAAAGAACTGGCAATTTCGGTGGACATACCCCCGGCGGTTTCGCCGGATGCCTCTCCGCTGAATGTCCCCGCGCAAAATCAGCCGGCGATGCTCCAGCCGGTTCCGTCCGCGCCGGCGTTCCCGGCGCGAAACTTCAGCCAGTTTCCCGAGGCGTATTCTATCGAGGGGATATGGACAGGGACGCTGAACGGCGAAGAGGCGGGATGGGTTTTCGTGGATGGCATGTATCAAAAATCATCACGCGACAAAATCATGGAAAGGGGAACGTACGCTTTACAGGGCAGGGAAATTTTTCTTGAGAGCGAGAAGAAGGACTCGCGGGAAATTTTCTCATACACGGTAGACCACGACGGAAACTCGCTGTCGCTAACCGACGGCCAGGGTGCGACCCTGTCGTATCAGAGGCTGTCGCCCATGCCTCAGTACGCGCCGTTCCTGTTCACCGCGCCTCCGCTTACGGCGCCTCACTCGCCCTATCCCATGCCACCGACATCGCCGCTCGACGGCCAATGGAACGCGGCAGTAAACGGCACACGTGTCTCTACGACGATAAGCGGGACATATTATTTCACGCTGTCGGCTGACGGCTCAATGGAATACGGCACGTTCAGCACGCAGGGAAACACGATGCATATGCGGCCGCTCATGGGAGAGCCGTACTCTGTCGAATACGCGATGTCGCCCGACGGGACATCGTTCACCGTCTCGCGCGGCGGACAAAGTGTCACTTATAGGAAGGCTATGTAAGGAGGGCTTGTTATGAAAAAAATCTTGTCGTTTGTGGTGGTAGCTGTGATTGTTTGCGCGGCCGCCGTCTATCAGCTCTCTAATGCCGGCTTGATAAATATCGGCGGTATAAGGGGCGGTGGCGCGGACGGCGCGCAAATCGAGGGAATGTGGTTCGGAGCCAGCGGC
>JAITAT010000120.1 GCA_031283975.1 Synergistaceae bacterium | reverse complement strand
GAGAGCCGCGGACACATTCAGATAGGAGACCCGTTCGAGGAAAAACTGCTCATAGAGTGCTGTCTCGATCTGCTCGGCAAAAACCTCGTCGTATCCATGCAGGATATGGGCGCGGCCGGCATACTTTCATCGTCGAGCGAAATTGCCCATAAGAGCGGCGCGGGAATAGAAATCTTCTGCGAACGAATTCCTCTGCGCGAAGATATGGAGCCATGGGAGATATTTTTGAGCGAATCGCAGGAGCGCATGCTTCTCATAGCGTCCCCCGGCAAATTCGACGAGGTCGCGGACATGGCCCGTCATTACGGGCTCGAATGCGCTGTGGTGGGCAATGTCACGAGCGACGGCCGTTACCGCGTTTTGAAAAATGGAGAGACGATAGCGGATTTGCCGGTCGGCATATTGGGCGACGCCCCTGTAATCGACTGGCCGTCCGTCCCTCCCCGCGATCTGGAAGAACGCGGAGAACTCCCGCCAGGCATGAAGAGCGCGGATCCCGCCGCGGACCTGTTGAAACTCATAGGATCGGTACACGGTTCGAGCCGGGCGGAAATATGGACGCAGTATGACTGCCAGGTTCAACTCAGGACGGCGTCCGAACCGGGAGAACCTGTATCCGCCATCCGGGTTCCCGATTCCGACAGTTTGGTCGCTTTCGCCATGGAGGCCGAGCCGTGGAAGTGCTATGCCGACCCCAAGGCCGGGGCAATGGAGACGATGGCGCAGTCGATACGGGTGTTGGCGCTCTGCGGCGCGGATGTCCTGGGCATGACCAACTGTCTCAACTTCCCGTCTCCGGAAAACCCGGGACATTATTACGAGCTGTCGCAGTGCGTCGACGGGCTAGCGCAGGTCTGCCGCGATATGGACTGTCCCGTCGTGTCGGGCAACGTCAGCCTTTACAATGAGACGCAAAGAGGCGGCATATATCCGACGCCCCTCGTCGTCACCGCCGGTTTCGTTCCGCACTACACATATTTCGCGTCGGGAGGGCACGCTCACGGCGGGGACTTAATCTTCCTAGCGGGCCCGATTGCCGGTTCCCTCGGCGCTTCTCGCTGGCAGACGATATGCGGTTGCGGTCCGTCCGTTCCAATGACACCGAGGGGAACCACATGGAGATACGACGCGGAAATGGAGCGCGGTTTCGTCTCCCGTGCGATCTTCGTCGCCCACAAAGCCGACATCAAAAAGAGCGCGCGGGTGGTGGCCGGCGGAGGACTCGCGGCGGCGCTCGCAAAGGAAGCGATTTTTTCCGGAGTCGGCATGACCGCGGACATTCCAGACCGCGATCTGACCGAGGTGATGTTCAGCGAGGGCGGTCCCCGCGCTGTATACATAATCCCGCCGTCGTCGGCCGAAAAATTTCTGGAGTGCTGGGAAGGTTATCCCGTCACTGAGTTGGGCGAAGTCGGTGGGGACGCTCTGATAATCAAGAATTTCCTCGAAGTGGCGGTCAGCGATCTCCGCTCCGCGTTTTTTGGCGGGGCGTACCGCGGCCTGTCTCATACGAAAGGATAAGAATCGGCATGTGCGGAGTGTTCGGCGCGTACAGCCCGAGTGATTTTGTCGCGGAGGAAGTCTATCTGGGCCTTTCGGCGCTGCAGCATCGCGGGCAGGAATCGGCCGGGGTGGCGTGGATAGATAACAACAGACGCGTCAACACTATAAAAGGAATGGGCCTGGTTCACGAAGCGCTGAGTCAGAGCGTGCTGGCCGAGACGCCCGTCAGATCGGCCATAGGTCATGTCCGCTATTCGACCGCGGGCGGTTCGATGCTGCAAAACGCCCAGCCCATTTGCGCGAACTACGCACAGGGACCGGTCGCCATCGCGCACAACGGCAACCTGACCAACTTCGACGAGCTTCGCGGAATTTTGGAAAACCGCGGCGCGATATTTCAATCTACCAGCGACACCGAGGCCATTTTACAACTTCTGGCGCATCAGCCAAAAAGAAGCCCTTTCGAGGCTTTACTGCGCGCACTGGCAGAAGTTCGAGGGGCATACTGTCTCGTCGTCCTTCTGGAGGAGGGACTAGTCGCGGCGCGCGACCCGTGGGGTTTTCGCCCCCTGTCCCTTGGCAAGAGAGGCGACAATTACTATGTGGCGTCTGAAAGCTGCGCGTTTAGCCTGCTGGGGGCATCGTTAGTCCGCGATATAGCGCCCGGCGAAGTGGTACTGATAAACGGAAACGGAGTGACGTCGTACAGCCTGCCCATAAAATCCCCCAAAAAATGGCTCTGTTCCTTCGAGTACGTCTATTTCGCGCGTCCCGACAGCGTCATCGAGGGCAGATCCGTCTACGGTACGCGGCAGGAGATGGGCAGAAAACTCGCGATGAGCTGGGGCGCGTCCGGGGCCGATTTCGTGGCGTCTTTCCCGGACAGCGGCACCACCGCCGCGCTCGGTTACGCCCAGGCGTCTGGAATGCCGTTCAAGGCCGCGGTGGTCCGAAACAGATACGTGGGGCGCACTTTCATACAGCCGACGCAAAAAGTGCGCGAGCTTGGCGTGAGGATAAAACTCAATCCCTGTCCGGAACTTTTCAGGGATCGCAGCGCGGTGCTGGTGGATGATTCGATAGTGCGCGGCACGACAGCCGGGTTGGTCGTCTCGATGGTGAGGGAGTGCAAAGCGCGTTCGCTGCACCTGCGCATATCGTCGCCGCCTATCAAATATCCCTGTTTTTACGGAATAGACACCCCTTCGAGCGGAGATCTCGCCGCCGCCAAATGCGACGAGGACGACATGGCGCGCACAGTTGGCGCTGACTCGCTACACTATCTCAGCAAAGAGGGCATGATAGAAGCGATTGGGCTGCCGCCCGACTCGCTCTGTACCGCGTGCTTCGACGGAGAATACCTCGAGGGCGCGAAAAGTTTCAACCACCCGCCGGGGTGTTGCGGCGGGATATTCGACTGAAATCAGGCGAAACTGACGTCCGCCGGTTCCGTGCCGCCATCTTCCTCACCGAACATCGTCGCTTTCGAATATCCGAGCCTGCTTGATATAAGCACTGCCGGAAACATGCGTATCGCTTTATTGAAATTCCTGACCGTGCCATTGTAGTAGTGCCGGGCGAGTTGAATTTCGTTTTCAAGCGATGACGCTTCATTCTTCAGTTTAATGAAGACGGCGTTCGATTTTAGATCGGGGTGTGCGTCAGCTACTTTGAAAAGACTCCGAAGCGTGACGGAGAGGACGCTTTCGGCCTCTATGCGGGCGTCCGGCGCGGATGCCGATGAGACCGCGCCGAGCGTCTCGTCTATCATCTGAAGCATGGACCTCTCATTAGAGGCGCGGCTTCTGACGATTTCGGCGAGATTGGGAAGGAGAGCGGCTCTCCGTTTCAAAGGAACGTCCATTCCGCTCCAGGCTTCTTCTTTCAGTTTCGACAAGCGAACAAGCCCGTTATGTACGGATATGGCCCACAAAGAGACGGTTATCAGAATAACTGCCACAGTTACGCTTACCGCCGTTGCGGACATTTTTATCACCTCTGCCGAAATAATGAAATCGCGCGTTTTGTAATTGCGCAAATACCGTGCCGCCAAACGCCCACAAGATAATACACCGCTTTTCACAAAATGCAATATCGACTTCATGCAAAGCGGTTTTTTATGACGCGGCGCGGCGTCTCGCGGCGATTCCTCCGTGATAGCAGATGAATTTTTCGGCGTCCAGCGCAAGAAGTTTTTTTGCCGAGTTTTTCGCTATTTTCGGGTCGACAGCGTGCTGAACGTTCGACATTCGCAGTTTTCCGTGCGCCACGACGAGCGCGTCGCCGGTGATGACGGTTTTATGCGTGCGGACGTACAAGGATATGTGGCCGGGCATATGACCGGGCGTGGCTATGATTTCCGTGCCCCCACAC
>JAITAT010000099.1 GCA_031283975.1 Synergistaceae bacterium | reverse complement strand
TGGCTCGAAACCAAAGGAGAGCTGGATATGTTCAGGAACGAGTATCATACCGAGCCGTCCGATTATCTCGAAGAAACCGGGCTTCTCGAAGCGCGAGAATTGATACTGGCGCATTCCGTATGGCACCCGGTCGATCAACTGCCGCGTCTCGCCCGCGATAACGTGACGTTGGTGCATAACCCCAAGAGCAACATGAAACTGGGCAGCGGTTACGCCCCACTGAAAGAATTTTTGGCATCCGGAGTCCGGGTCGCTCTCGGCACGGACGGAGCCGCAAGCAACAACAGACTGGACGTCTGGGACGAAATGCGCTTCGCCGCTCTCATTCACAAGGGGCACAACCTCGACCCCACTTGCGTCAACGCGAGAGAGATACTTAAAATGGCCACACTGAACGGCGCGCGGGGCATCGGCATGCGCGACGCGGGCCTGTTAAAAGCGGGCTGCCAGGCGGACATGGCGATAGTGAACATGGACAATCCCAGATACGTCGGAGCCGACGTCTCCAATGTGCCCGAATTCGTCGTATACGCCGGTTCGTCGAGGGACGTCAGGGCCACTATAGCGGCGGGCAGGCTGCTTTACAAGGACGGCGAATTTTTGACGCTCGACAGCGAGAAAATTATCGCCAAGGCCGGGAAAGATCGCCGAGCGCTGTCCTGAGACAATACAAATAAGCGGGGATATGTCCAGATGATTGTTTTGGCCTCCGGCCCGGTCGACCCCGATTGTCTCGTGTTCGATGTCGACGGCGTTCTAATCGAGTCCCGCGAATCCTATCAGGAAACGATAAGAAAGATCGTCGAACGTGAATGGGACATGTCCGGATTTACGGTCGACAGGCGAGGCTATTCGCCCGAACTCAACAGGGTCTTAAAAAACCACGGAGCGTTCAACGACGATTACGATATCGCCTGGACCCTGCTCAATATAGCCGCGGCGGGCGGGCGTGAAAAACTCTCGGAGGCGCTGCCTCAGCCGGAAACCCTGGCACATCTGATAGCGGACTGCGGAAACGACTGCGTGGACTGGCTGCCGAGACGCTGCGAAAACAGATACGACAGGCTTCGTATACGTCAATTGGGGCGGGCCTTTTACGCCGGCGCGGACGATTCGCCCGGGGAATGGACGCTCGACAAGCCCATGCTCGATATTCACTGGAGCCTGCTTCCTCTCCCGCCGTACATATATACCGGACGGGACGAAAAGGAGTGGCGCCTTGCGCAAAAGACGCTGCAATGGGATGATTTCCCCGACGACCGGGTTGTTCAGGTCGATATGGGCATCAAAAAACCGTCCCCTGAGGGGCTCGAATATATCAGCCGCGTTTTTGGACACGAACGGCCGATCTTTTTCGGCGATACCATGAGTGATTTCATGTCGTCGGAAGCATTTGGAAGAGGCTGGTTCGCCGCTGTCGGAGATATGATACCAAAAGCGTCTCTTCGTTTCCCCGATATCCAGACGGCTCTGTCGCAAACGCTGGACTGGAAACCCCAAACCACCTGACCGCTTTTACGCGGCAGGGGGAACATTTACGATACCGATATGTGAAGGAGTGAAATCCGTGGGTGAACACAAAATTCTTGTGCCGATGACAGAAAACCCTCCGGCAAAGGTAAAGGACGCCGGAGTCATTGCTCTCGTCAAGGCGGGGGCCGCGGCTTACAACGCAAAGAGCGGGGAATTGCTTCTGCTGCCGGAAGGAGCGCTTGAACTCGCGCAGATAAAAAACCGCATCGCCGAAGAGTTGCAGCGCCGCGGTTTTCAGCGCGTGGACTGCGGCAGCGACGACGCCGTATACTCTATAGCGGAGAGATACATCCGTGAATGGGGCGAGACGGCCGCGGCTTTTTGCGACGGGCGTTCCCGGGAACTTCGCGTCCTGAGCTGGCACATGGATGAAAATTCCGCGGTCTCCTCGGCTGAAGAATTGATGAACACAATTTTGGATTCGCTCGCCGGTCAGGATGAAAGATCGCGCTCGCGATTTTCGTTCGTGGAGGATATTACCGAAGACGAATCGAGAACGTTCGTTCTGGCTTCGGCTTGCGAAACCGGAGACATAGGCGCGAGAGCGGGTTTTTTATGCCCGTCCTGCGGTTCGCTGAAATTTCCCGACTCCCCTCTCGGATTCGTCCCGCCTCAACCCGGAGAAAACGAACCCGAAGAAACATTGGAGGACATAGAAACTCCAGGCGCCAATACCATAGCCGAACTGTGCAATCAGTTGAATATTGAGGTAAAGCGCACGCTGAAGGCCATGCTCTATGTGGCGCACAATCTTGACGGCACGAGACGCGCGGTCGCCTCTTTCGTGCGCGGGGATTATAACACGAGCATGAACAAGCTGACTCGTTGGCTCAAACGGGAGATGAAACTCACAGGACTGCGTTCGGCAGGCAAGCCCGAACTGCACGAACTCATAGGAGAAGTCGCCGGCTATTGCGGGCCTGTGGACATGCCCGCCGGAGTCGCGCTCGTCTGCGACAACAGCGTGAATGGCGCGAAAAACACAGTCGCCGGAGCGAACCGCCCCGGTTATCACAGAAGGGGCTGCTGTTACCCAAGAGACTTCAATCCCCCCATAGCCGATATCGCGCAGATAACATCTGGGACGCCGTGCGAATGCGGGAGCGTTTATGAACCACACGGCATCCGGGAATCGGGAAGTTTTCGAATATCGAGCCTGAACGGCCGCGGGGAAGCGGCTTTGAAGATCCTGTCCTACCGCGACAGGGACGGCGCTCACGAATACCCTGTCGTCTGCGCCGGCGAGGTCTCGGCGGAACGAATATTACTCTCGGCCCATTCCTGAGCGGGGGAACGTCATGGACGAGCGTTTCAAAAAGATAATCGCCTGCGTCACGTTTGCGATGACGTCGTTTTTCATCTCATGCGGCGCTTCCTTCGCCTCGGATGAGGAAGACCCTCTTTTAGGAGTGCGCGAGGGGTGGGCGTGGCCGGTGGTGGTCATACAGCCGCCTGAGGGCTGGGACAGCGCTCCGGGGACATCCATAAAACATGCCATGCGCACGGCGGAACGCGAGGTATCCTTGGAACGGGAGGCCATCAGGGGCAAAGAAGTGACATTTATGTTCTCGGATATCTCCGACGTCTCCGAGCTTCCCGCGCGTCTTAAAACGTGGCGCGCCATGAACGTCTCGGCCATCGTCACTTTCGCGGAGGCGCGATTCAACGCCGCGCTGTCGGAGTTATGCCGTGAAAATGGGCCTTCCGTGCTGATGTCAGGGGGCGAGGAGGCCGGCGTCTACTCGCCCGGCGGCAGGCCGTACAAGTACCTGTTTGCCCTGGATCTCCCCTACTACGCGCGCGCGAACGCCATCGCCGAAGCCATTTCGGCGACAGATCCGGAGGCTGAAGCGGCCGTATTCACCGACATTCTGTCGGCCAAACTCGCGCACGGCGCCGAGCTATCCTCGCGCTTCCTGAAAACGCGGGGGATCGACGCCCTTAATATTTCATCCGCGGCTTACCGGCAGGATCAATTCACGCCGCAAATACGCGAATTGGAAACGGCTGGGGTACAATTCTACGTCTGCTGGCTCGACGCTATGGCGACGCTGTCGATATGGCAGAGTCTCGACCGCAGGAACAGAGACGGCACGGTCTTCTATTCCGGGACGCCGCGTCAGATACTCACCGACGCCGAAGGAACGTTCCTCGTGGACAAGGATGTCCTGCTCGAAAGAGACGAGGAAGGGCGTCATGCTATAATAAATAAAATCAGGGACGCATTCGATGTAATTGTCGACGACCCGGTGATATCGGCCAAAGCTTATTCCATCGCAAAGTGGGTGATCGAGGCTTACAGGGTGACCGGCTCGGGGGAGACTTCCCGAATTGCCGGCGCGCTTGAAGAAACGGAGAATATTCCGCTGATGGGCGAGATTTTGTCCATAGATAAAAACACCCACAGGCCGAAATCCCGAAAATTCGGTATTTTGCGGATAACCGGCAGGGTTTACGAATCATACGGAAGCGTCGAAGTCTTTTCCGCGGAGACGGAGGAGTCCGAATTGACACATCCCGAAAAAGACGGCTCAATAACTGGAGGCGAAATAATTGACCCTTGAAGATATCGCAAATTTGGTGAACGCGGAAATTCTTTGCGGAGGAGAGAAACTTGCGGCGTTAGATGTTCCGAGAGCGTACGCGTGCGATCTCATGAGCGACGTGCTTGCCCTATGTTCGCCGGGCGCGCTTCTCATCACCGGGCTCACCAACATACAGATAGTGCGCACCGCTCAGATGCTGGATATACAGAGCGTCCTTTTCGTGAGAGGCAAGACTCCACCGCAGGACACCATATCCCTCGCAAGCAAATCCGAAATATCACTGCTGGTCACAAAAATAAGCATGTTCCAGGCGTGCGGCATTCTTTACAAGGAGGGAGTAAAACCGTGTCTGCTGGCGGATATGGAAGAGTGAGCCGTGCCTGAGCCGCTCGATCTCGAATATGACATCGTCGCCGACGACTATCAGACCGCTGGGGAAGCTTCAAGCAATCTCAAAGAGACCCTTAAAATGCTGGGCATATCGTCTCCAATATGCCGCAGAGCCGCGATAATTACATACGAGGCCGAAATGAACCTGGTCATCCACGGAGGCGGCGGTCGTATAATAGCTAATATAGACGAGGATAAAATAGAAATAAAAACTATAGACCAGGGTCCCGGCATCCCCGACGTCGCGCTGGCAATTCAGGAAGGTTATACGACGGCGGGCGACCAGGCGAGAGAGATGGGTTTCGGCGCGGGCATGGGATTACCGAATATAAAACGGAACGCCGATATTTTCGAGATAACGACCGAAGTAGGCAAGGGAACGACATTGCGGACGGTGATAAATTTCACCTCCGAATGATTGATATTAAGGAGTTAAATTCATGGCTCACAGCATAAGGGTATCCTACTCCGCGTGTCATGGCTGCGTGAACTGCATAAAATCCTGCCCTACCGAAGCTATAAGGGTAATAAACGGCTCGATTGCCATAATGAAAGACCTGTGCGTCGACTGCGGCGAATGTCTGCGAGCCTGCGCACGCAAGGCGCTGGGGCTCGACGACGACGACTGGGACCTCATTCACGCACACGGTTCCGTGAAAGCATTGCCGGATCCTACATTTTTCGCGCAGTTCGGTTCATTTTGGTTCCCCGACGACGCGAAAAAAACGCTCGAGAGCAGCAGCATAGACCTTCTGATAGACGAAACGGAGCAGGCGTTTGACCTTTCGGCTTTCGTCACGGCCAAAATCATCGATGAAATGTCCCCGGATCAGCTCCCTCTTATATCGGCCTACTGCCCGTCCGTCATCGGCCTGATACAACTTCAGTTCCCTGAATTGCTGAGCCGCATCATACCGGTGAAAAACCCTCTGGAGATAGCCGCGGCGCTGTGGAAGCGAAAGATGAACTCGTACGCTCCGATGACTCTTTTCACTCCATGCCCGGCCAAGATAACGCTGGTCCGCGAACCGATAGGCAATGAGCCGTCGTCAATACAGCATATCGTGTCAATGAGAAAAGTCGTTCATTCGCTGTTTGCCTCCGGAATAAAAGTCTCGTCCTACGAAAAACCGACGAGGTCGGATCGGAGGTTTCCGGCGTGGGGCATGCGTGGAGGCGAGACCCGGCACATATCGAAATTCGCGGGAAGAGAATTGACAGTCATAGCCGTCTCAGGGTTGCGCAACACAAAGGATTTGCTGCAGCAGCTCGAACTGGGACGCCTTCGCGGAGTGGATTTCGTGGAATGCAGGACATGCGATCTCGGTTGTTTCGGCGGAGTGGCCGTGCCCGAATCGCGTTTCCTGGCGCACCTTCGAAACAGGCACATCGAGACGGAGTGGCAGTTGCCGCCCAAATATCAAGCCGAACTCGAAGAACTCCATTCCATGCAAAAGATATGGCGCACCCGCGAACCGATACCCTCCAAACAGCGCCTGCC
>JAITAT010000051.1 GCA_031283975.1 Synergistaceae bacterium | reverse complement strand
ATATTTTCCAAACGCAGAGCGCTCCAAAATTCAAGAAGCTTTGTGTAAAGCGTTCTTTTTCTTGGAATTGATATTCGAATTAGCTGGCTTGTGATCGTCGAAGCGCCGGAAATAACATGGCGGGCGCGTATATTTGAAAAAAAAGCTCTCAAAACGGCTATCATATCAACCCCTGCGTGCTGTTCAAAGCGTTTATCTTCCAGTGCGATTACCACTTCTTTTGTCCAGCTTCCCATTTTATCGAGCGATATGGGAACGCACCACTCGTCCGATTTCGACAGAGAAACATTTAAAATCTCTCCTTCTCTATCAAGGACTATCTGTGAACGGTCAAATTGCCTTATATTCAAAGATGAAAATTGAGAAGGGAGATCAATCCAATATATGAAGGAAATAGAAAACGCCAATTGAGCACAAACAACTGCCAGGAATATTTTTCGAGCATGCTTGCGGTTCATGAATTTATCGTTTCCGACATCTCTTAATTCCAATTTTTTGAAGCCCGACGAGAGTAGATCTTATATGCCCGCTGGGCTTCAAAAAAAGAGCTGATAATTTTCCGCTATTATTTGACGGTTATCACGGATGTCTCGCCAACGCTGCGCGTACCCGGGGAATACATGCCTTCGGCCGCTATCGGAGGGAGTGTGAATGTTCCGCGAGTAATCGCGCGCATTGTAAATTTCCACTCAAATGCACGCCGTCCTACATAATCGACGAAAAGAAGCAGTCTGTCGTCGCGCAGTTCAGTACGGGAAGTTCGATAAGTTTGCGCATAATATTCATAGTCTTCATCATTTTCGCTGACTTCTGGAGCATCTGTGATTTCGGGGTTTTCGATTTCCAGCCCTCCGGCGAATGGCAAAACCACAACGATGTTTTTCAATTCTCCGGCGAGCGCGCGTACAGTGATTTTTCCGTAAATACGTTCGCCAACCGCGATCGAGCCTCCGCCCGTTATGTCTATTCCATCCTTGTCCGTATATCTCACAAGTGTTTTCATTCCCTTATCTTCAGGCATCGGCTTATGAGACGGTACGCCATCCGCCGTCCATGTGGCATATCCGGTTCCGTTTCCGACGTTTGTGATATTCAACCGGGAAATATCTCGGCTGATAATTTGCGCGACACTGTTATCTGCGCTGGCGACGGCCAAGACTCCGCTTTTTTCCTCGGATAACTCCAAAACAGCTGCTCCGGCAACTTGATGATACGAGTAAAAATCAGCGAGCGCAAGCACTGCCCACCCCGCCTCCTGAGTGGTGTACCAACGAGACGCCTGCAAAGCGGACAATAAATCGGCCGCGGTCATAACGGCGTTTGCCGACTCAGGATCGATTTCATTCCATACCATCAAATAAAGGGCCGTCGTTCGCAGCGGAGAATCAAAATTCAACTGCTCGCTTCCATCATAACTCACTATCGGAGGCGCTTTTTCTCCGACCAGAGCCATTGCGGTCTTTGTATCATTTGCCGCCGCATACGCCGCCGCCAACAACATGCGGCCATAAGGACGAATCTCGTTTGATTTGTCTTTCAGGAAGGACATAAATCCCAGCGGAGCGTCACCCTCCAGCGCCAAAACATAGGAAATGTACGCCCTGACGGCATAGGATGCCCCATATTCTATTTTATCTTTAAAAATAATATTCTGCGCCAATAGGTATCTCAAATATCCCAAAGCGTTCTTTAATGTTTCACGTGGAACCTGAATGCCTCTTTTTTCACAGGCGACGAGAAAATGTGTGGTGTATACGGAGACCCACGAATCGGCCTCGCTTTGCGCCCATGGAGAGAACGCCCCATTGTAAAGCTGCATTGACTGAATTTTCATGAGTACCTGTGTTAAGGCATAATCCAGTTGTCCGCGCGTGGCGAGATTGGTATCTATGCGCGCCACAAGATCAGGCAGCGCCAGTAAGGCCCATCCTCTTGAAACCGTCTGTTCCAAACAGTAATACGGGTAATCCAGAAGAAACCTGGCGGCCTCCGCAATGGAAATGGACGGCAATGCGGACATGGAGACGACGGCCCGCCTCGTGCCCGGAAACCAGTCGGTCGGAAGTTCCAAAGCATTTGTATCTCCGGCCTTTACTGAGATAGCTCCCGTTTGAGAAATTCTTGGATAAGGAGGGCGTATCGCTATTTCTATATTTTGTTCCTGAGATACGTCCTTATTTCGTGCCAACAGTGATACGCCCGCCACGCCTGAACTGTTCTCAGCCTTTATAACCAGAGGTATCGAGAACGCTCTTTCCGCAACCGGCAGTTCAATTGTGGAGGAATACCGTTTAGCCATGCCGGATGACGGAGAAACAGTTTTTCCAGACACTTCCGCGATGGACAACGGCCCTGAAACTTTCAATTCAACGGTAACTTCAAGCGGTTCGCCGGTTCGGTTAAAGAGCTGCACCTGCGACTCGAACTCATCCAGCGGGGCGATCGCTCTCGGCAACGTCACGTCGGCTACGACGTCTCTCGCTATAGTATGAACGCTTTCCGCGGAACCAAACGCGGTCTTTGCCGATGCTACGGCCATCAATCTGGCCTGTCCCGCAAATTCCGGGACATCGAACGAGAAATCCGCGACGCCGTTTTCATCGGTGAATATCCGCTTCACTATTGTAAGTATCTTGAAACGATCCGCGCGAACGGGAGACATGGACGCCTTCATCATTTGCTCCGAGGCGCTGTACTCATCTCCGCCGCCCGGCGCGAGTACACGCGGCGCGCTCAAGTAGAGCGGCATCAGTTCCGCGTAGATGTCATAAGCAGGGAGATTCAGTCCACGCTTTCTGACATAATAATCGTAAAAGTTCGGCGTTTTGAAATTTGTGAGCCCTAGCACGCTTTCATCGACCAGCATTACGGAAATTTCTCCGCGCGCGCCATTTCCGTTCGAATCTTTGAGCCTGATTTTGAACGCGTTATTCTCTGCGGGGTTTATTTTTTCGGGCGACTCGATTTCAACGGTAAGTTTTTTGTTCTCGCAATTCAAATTTACAGGCGCGGCCCCAAAGGCCCTGTGAGCGGACCATGCGTCCTCGCTCACGGCGGCCCTTATCAGGTGCGCGGTAACCCATGCGTTTGGCGCCATATCCTCCGTAATCTCAAAAGAAAATTTCGCGTTCTTGTTTTCACTCGCGGACGTATCGTAAAAAAGCACCTTGTCCGTTTCAACGGACAGGAGAACCGTCCCGTCGAACGCCCCAGACACCGTCGCCGTGGCGCGATCGCCCGCTTTGTATATGTCTTTGTCGAGCGTTATACTTAACGACTCGGGAAGCGTTGCGTCGCCTTCCACATCGTAAGCCCATCTCGAATCGTAGGCATATATGGAAATGGCCGCACGGGCTTTCCCATCGGAATCTTCCAGCACTATATTGTATCTGCCGCCGACTTTGAACGTCACATCGGCGTTGGCCCGGCCCTGTATGAATTCGACAGGCACATTCTCAAAACCCTCGAGCGGGATGTTTTCACGCTGTATTTCGGAACGCCTTTTACCGTCTACAGTGGTCACTATCGAGCGTAAGTATTCTCTCGATATGGACAGCGATACGTTTTTCGGCGATAAAGCTTTCCCGTCCTTATCTATCGCCGCGAAAGCCAAAGGGATGCTGGTGTTGGTGGTAATTTCCCCCTGTGGGGTTTTGATTCCGAGGAAGGTATCCCGCGGATAATATGGAACGCTGAGGTTCTTATATACCCATCGGCCTCCGTCTTCCCTGACTCCCACTCTGAACACCGCGTCCAGATACGAGGCGGCGTTGTGCGAGAGATGATCGAGAACAACGCTCGCGGCGCCGTCCGAATTCAATGTTCCGTTACTCGAGAGATTGTTATTTGGTGTAAAAACAACCCGGTTATCGTAAAAACTGTAATACTGCCAGTCGGGATGCGAATATTCCCTGGGAATGAGCGTCGTGTCCACTTCATAACTCAAACCGTCGCCTGCCGCGCCGAACAAATATTTGGCCGATATTTTCAAAGCGGGTTCATCTCCGAAGAACAATTCCTCCTGATAGCTCGACACCGCGACTTCTATCTTTGGAGGCGCGAAATCCTCCACAATGAACGTCTTTGAAGATATAGGGGTGTTATCGCCAGGTATATACACAGCCGCATTCCAAATGCCCGTCGGCCCGGCATCGCCGATTTCCACCTCGGCCGAGGCCAAGCCCATATCCGACAACATCACGGAGGATGCGCTCCATTCGCGCCCCAAAGGAGTAAATACTTTGAGCTGTACCGGGAAAGGCGTTTCCGGCGATAAATTGCCGGTTCTCACCAGCATGTGAACCGGCACGGTCTCCCCGGGGCGGAAAATTCCCCTGGGCGTGTAGAGGTACCCGTAGTATTTACCGTTCAAATATGGGACTCCGGTATAATCCTCGTTCCCGGTCTGCCAAATATTACCCCACAGATGCAGTACCGAGACATCGCCGCCGTTTTTGAGGATGGCCAAAGAAGGAAACAAATCACCTTCCCACTTGGAATCACGCTTTATCAAGCAAACTCCGTGTTCGTCGGTCTCTCCCGAAGCGATTATTTGATTACTATTTGAATATATATCGACCTTAATATTTTTTAACGGTTTGCCTTCGCTTATCGAATTCGCCCATACAAGAACGCTCTCCCCGCCTATTTTGGCGCTCCCTCCGATGTCGGTCACATTTATGACGCGATGCACATCCCGCCAGGAATCATCGGCGGAAGCGCGTATCATAAAAACACCGGTTCTGCCGCCCAATATCTTGCCGAGATCGATAGCGAATTCGGTTTCTTCGTTCGGTTTTGCCGACACCTCGAACTTGTCGTAATATATCGTTTCATCGAGATTATCAAGATAATAAGGCCACTCGTTTCTCAGGGCGAACGATACGTTGTTGTCGTAAACCCTCCTGATCGAAACGCTGAGAGTTTCTATATTGACGGCCGAAAACGGAACTATAAGTTCGTCGTTGGCGGGAGATATGAAACGTCCGGATGAGGCAAATTCAAGAGAAGGCTCGTAATCCGGGAAAACGAAAGTCCGCGTCCACTCTTCGGCCAGTCCGGGTCCCCGCGTCGCCGGAAGCCCTTTTTTCAATTTGACGGTGATCAGTTCCCTCGGGGGAAAATCTCCGCGTATTCCGATGCCGCTGCCGAAAAGGCTCACGTTGTATTTGACGGGAGGGCTTACCTCTATGAAAGAACCCGCTTTTTCGATATCGACTTCGGATGTGGTTCTTATATATATGTAGGAACTCGAGTAATCGCTGTTTACGGACGAATCGGTGATTTTCAGCGACAGATCCCGCCCTATGCTGACGGCAACGGGAGTTTTCATGGGCAGAGGCCCTGATGACGAGGTGAGCCCGGAGGCGATTTTTACGTCGAGAGATGATCCGTCCTCGGGTGTAACTCTTATGCGAACCGAGTTTGACGAGCCGTAACTCTCCAGATAAAATGGGATTTCTTCCCCTTTCGCGTTTGTTATAATCATAGTTGATTCGAGATTGGCCGGATTTATCGGAGCGTTGAAATTCAGTTGATATTCGACTCCGCATCCATCCAGCGGCTCCGGGATATATCCGGTCTGTTCCATACCGATAAATTCAAGCGGCGGCGTATTGAACAGGAACTTGTTATTGCCGGTGAGTTCGCGCCCCGAAGCATCCTTCAGCTTGCTCGGTATTGTCGCCGAAAATTGAGTCGCCTCCCGCAGGCGGCCCGAGGGCAGGTGAAAAACAAAGGAAGATCGCGATATCCACGCTCCGCGCCCCGCGACAGGCGGATTGAATACCACCGGCATCTCGCCGGCTTTAAGGATTCGGCCGACGTCGTCGCTTGCCGCTACAGCCGTCGAAAAATCTATTTTGATATTGACGGCCTCCGTCACCTCTCCCCGCGGTGAAAACTCCTTTACGGAAAACGTCTCGCCCGCGTTCGCGCCCCCAGCGAAAAACACGCGGAGCGTAAAAAAGAAAAGCGCCCACCCGAACATCCGCCTTAAACGCGCGTTTCGTGATTTTTTCATGACAATCCGACTCCCCTCGATATCGCTCTTTATAATCATCCCGCCCGCATCATCGGTTAGCTGTTAGGCGCGCGAGGACCGTCTCAGCCGGATGGCAGTTCATAGTCGCGTCCCATTAACGTTTTCCAGTCGATATTTTCGTCCAACAAGTTCGGGCAGCTCATATCGGGATAAAACCAATGCCGCCCCAGGCCTATCAAAACCTGCCACCATTCGTTGGTGTCGGGGGGAATTATTTTCCCCTCCGCGCCTATCCTCCTGAGTTCGCGATAAACGAGCGCCGTCATTTGATTTTCGTCCAGACATGACGTAGTCTTGCTGAAAAATTCCATAACATAGGAACAGGAGAGCGCGCCGAGCTGAAAAAGAATGTCCCTCCATTTTTCGGGCACCGCGACAGTGCGGGCGAGGACAATTTTGTTCTTCGATCCGGAATATTTGTGATTTACTATAAAGAGAATGCTATCCAGCGGGATATGATGCAGCTCATCATATTTCTTTATAAGCGCGTCCGCAATCGGCCTTACGCGCGAATTGCATATCTCATAATCGAACTCGTGGCTAGCTTCCACACTGATTCAACTCCTTTTAATCCCATTGTGTAATTATACAATCAATCCTCTTTTTTGTCCTTTTTGGGTTTGAAAATCAATAATAGTCAACCCTCATCGACTCAAATTTATATCCCGTTAATGATTCCTAATTTTCCTCCTTGATTATTTATGTTTTATTGTTCTTAATAGCCGTTATAGTTATTATGCTGATTTATATCCGTTCGCCCAAACATATCCAAATCAGTTGACAACGCAAGGAGGATGACAATTGTGACGAATCAATCGAAGATCGGAAAAGAAACCAAAGCCGCGAAGCGGCTCAGGGAACTTGGCATAGCTTTCGAGTTTATTCATTACGACGTAAAATCCGGCGACCTTTCCGCCGAACACGCGGCCGATGACATGAACCTGCCATACGAAGTCATTTATAAAACGCTCGTTTTGCGCGGCGATAAAACCGGCGTGATTGAAGCGTGCATCCCCGCCGGCTTTGACCTTGACCTCGAATCTCTTGCCAAACTGTCTGAAAATGAAAAAGTAGCCATGGTAAACGCAAAGGAACTCTTTGTCCTTACCGGATACGTCATGGGCGGATGCTCTCCGATAAAAAGCGGCAAACCTTATCCCGTGTACATTTACGAAGACGCGCTGAACCACGGGAAAATAGCAATAAACGCGGGAGAGCGAGGACTGATGTTTTATATGTCACCGAATGACCTTGCCAAAGTCACAAAAGCCCAATTCGGCGACATTGCCCGGAAAAAATTGAAAACATAAACGCCTCGCCGCATTGGAGCGCGGCATAAAAAGAGGATCAAAGGACTGATTTTTATTGACTAATTATTCCGCGGATCTCGCAAGCCAATCATCGATAAGTTTTCTCGATATGCTCACGGACGGAGGAATGTCGGGCAGAACGTCCCGCTTAAACCAGCGGACATCGCTCAGTTCACCGCCGTCGGGAGTGGGGCAGCCGCTTTCCCAATCGGCGTTGAATCCAAACATCATGGAATTTGGGAAAGGCCACGGCTGGCTTCCGAAGTAGCGTATATTTTTTATCCTGACGAGGGACTCCTCGAACACCTCGCGGGTTACCGCCTCCTCCAGGGTTTCTCCCGGCTCGACGAAGCCCGCGAGAACGCTGTAGCGTCCCTCCGGAAAATTGACGTTATGCCCCAAAAGGATCGCCCCTTCTTTTTCAACGGCCACTATCACAGCGGGCGCCATGACAGCGTACACGACGTTTCCGCACGAGGGGCACACTCTTGCCCGGTCCAATTCATGATCGGTCATAACGTCTCCGCAAACACCGCAGTATTTGTTTTTCAAGCGCAGACACATTATCTGGAAAGCGACTCCGGCGCGTCTGAAGATATCGCTGTCCCTGGAGGGGAGATTTCTTCTGCTTACAAAAGCGTATCCCGCGCGCCTGTCCACGGCGGCGCCTGGTTCAAACAGGCCCCACAAGTCGCAGGGCGGGCGCTTCAATACCATTCCGGCGGTTGCGAGATATCTCTCGAAACCGCCGGCCTCTTCGGCGGAAGGAATCGTGCCGTCCGGTTTGCACAAGACGCGGCCTTCCGAAAAGTTGTCGAAGATAAAACAGAGCGGATGTCCGCTCATTCCGTCAGAGGGTTCTGAGTTCATGTTTCAGCACCTTACCCAGACTGTCGGCCGGAAGCTCCGGAAGAATCCTGACAGATCTCGGCGCTTTGTAGTTGGGCAGGCGGCTTCGCCCGTACATGATTATATCTTTGGGCCGCAGCGAACTTCCTTCTTTCAGCACGACATAAGCCCGCGCGTATTCTCCTTTTTGCCCTCGCGGCAACCCTATCACTGCGGCTTCCGCTATCTGGGGATGGGATTTCAACACCGCCTCTATCTCGCCCGGATAGACCGTCATACCCTCTATGGTCATCACATCCACAGCGGGGGAGGCGATGGTTATATAGCCGTCTTCGTCGATTCTCACAACATCCTGCGTGTCGAACCAGCCGTCGCGGAATCTCTCGGACGATATCTCAGGCGTTCTGTAATATCCGGAAGCAAGCGCCCCGCCGCGTATCCACAGCATACCGTCGGAACCGAAAGGGAGAGGTTCGCCGCCGGCATCCACTACTTTGGCGTCAAAACACGGCAATATTTTCCCGGACGTTCCAGGTTTTATCGAATTCTCCGACGGAGTGACCGCAAGAACGCTGGACGCCTCGGTGAGACCGTAACCGGGAAGAGGCGTCACACCGAATACTTCCCTCGCTCTCTCCGCGACGCCGGGCATGAGTTCGCCGCCGCCATAGAACACCAGTTTCACCTTGGGCATCGGAGCCGTATTTCCGCCGCTCAACAAAATGCTGATCATCACCGGCACAGCGGGTATTATGGTCACGCCCGCCATACGTATGGCGTTGAGCGCGTTCTTGGGCGGCGTGAAAGAGGAGACCAGCACCTGCGGTATTCCCGCCGCTAGAGGCATTATTCCTCCGACCACGAAGCCAAGCGAATGGTAGTTCGGTATGGCGTTCAATATTACGTCGTCCTCGTTCATGCCGGAGATAGCTTCCAGAATGGACGAAAGAAGCGTGACTATGTTTCCGTGAGTTATGGGGACGGCCTTCACCGCTCCTCCCGCGCCGCTTGTATGAAACAGCGCCGCGAGATTCGAATCGGGGTCGGGGATACCTAGTTCCCCTTTCATCGGGGGAATCGCGTCCCCCTGCCCGGTTACAACAGCCGGTATCCCAGCTTCCGACAGCTTGTCCGCGACAGGCCCAATTTCACTGTTCACCACGACTCCAAACACGCCGACGCTTTTCAAGTATTCCGAGAGGCGCGGGCATTTCAACTGAGGGTTCACCGGAACGACGGCTCCGCCAAGCCGCCAGGCGGCGACGCAGCTCGCCAGTAAAAGGGGACTGTTGGGCATGACCAGACCCAACCGCTGGCCGGCCGTAAAACCGCTTTTGCTCAAATTTTCCTCGCACTCCATGACCATCTCGTCGAGCGCGCCCCTGGACCACCACTCCCCGCGCCACCACAGGCAAGGTTCGGTAGGATACGCCGAGTACCCCCGCGTAATCATCTCATCCAGCCTGTCATTCAACAAAGACAACGCCTCCCGTGCCGCCCCCGCTCAGAGGGCAAGGGCAAGATACGCGCCCCATGCCGAAGCGAAAGGCAGCAGGTTCTCCGGTATGTCGTACCGGGCATGGTACAACCCATATTCCATTCCAGTGCCCAGGAACATCATACAGGAAGGTATCCGTTCGGCAAAATAGCAGAAATCCTCTCCCACCAGGAGAGGTTCTTTCAATAGGCACATGCCTTCGCTGCCTATGAGGGCTACGCCGGATTCAAATATGTCGGACACCAGTTTGTCGTCGTTCACGACCTGTCCATAATCGAGAGTATATTCTACCGAAGCGGACAGGTGGGCTATATGCGCCATCGCGCGGACGACGTCCTCTATGCGCCGCTTCAAGAAACGGTTCGTATCCCGATCCGTGGTGCGCAGGGTGCCCCACATATTGACCTCCCTGGCGATGACATTGTAAACTTCCGCGGCTTCGATTCGCCCGAAGGACAATACCGCCGTTTTTTGCGGGGAGACTTCCCGAATCAGAATGGACTGAAGCGTGATCTGTATCATGGCTGACAAATACAGCGGATCGGAAGTCAGATACGGCGTCCCCCCGTGGCCTCCCTGTCCGGTAATTCCGATATGAAGCTTGTTCGTAAAAGCCGTGACGCCGCCTTTGTTTGTAAACACCTGTCCGTAGGGCAGATAGGGAACCCAATGGACGCAAAGCATCTTTTCTATGCCGAACTTTTCTCGTAAACCGGCGTCGAGCAGATATCGCGAACCGCCCTTGCCTTCGTCGGCGGGCTGAAAGATGAACACGACGGGGTGTTCGAGGCTGTCCCGGTGGTCGGAGAGCAGAGCCGCCGCGCCAAGCAGCGACGCCATGTGGGCGTCGTGTCCCTGCACATGGGAGACACGTTCGTCATAGGAACTGAACGGCAGCCCCGTATCCTCCCGAACCTCCACAGCGTCTGTCTCGGCGCGAAACGCGAGAGCCCCGCCTGGAAGATCGCCGCCTATTCGCCCCATCACGCAAGTGGAGAGGGCAAAACCCTTTATTACTTCCATGCCGGGCATGGATGAAAGCAACCCTTCTATCTTATTGGCCGTCATATGTTCTTCCATGCCAAGTTCGGGGAACTGGTGAAAATATCTGCGCCACTCGACGAGGTCGCCCGCTATTCCCTCCGCTTCGGAAAGCAGTTTCGCGCCGATGTTCATCCCTCGAGCCACCGGCGGAACGAGACTGGGGCGCTCCACGGTTCGATTCTCATCGCCGAGGCGAGTATCCTCCCCTTGCACCAACCGTCAATCCCCAACTGCTTCCCTTCAACGCTTTCCCTCGTCTCCCAGCATTCGCCGTCCGGCGATTTGCCCTCCAGCGACAGATTGGGCGATGAGTATCCCCACACCCATTCCTGAAAACCGGAGATGAGAGGATTCAATTTTCTGCGGACGGCAACGCTTTTTTGGGGAACTCCCGGGGACGAGGATTTATACAGGCTGTCGTAAGGAAGTATGCCAAAACCGCGCCCTACGCCGCCTCCCGCCACTCCTTCCGGAAGATTGATTTTATCCCCCAGTATCGACGCCGCCCCGCCTTCGGCGAGCATGAACGAACCCCCGCTCGACGCCCTGTTCAGCATAGTCTTGAGATAAATATTGGAAAAGAACTTGGGCAGAGTCATATACGCGGGGCCGTGAGGTATATACACCCCGTGTATCGGAACGTTGTGAATTATTTCGCCTTCGAGGGGAACTTCCACCACATTGCAGCCAAGCGCTCGCATCAGATGTTCGGTGCCGTCCCCGCCCAGCGTCAGCGTCTCGTGCCTGACGACGGCGATGTTGACTTTTCCGCTGTCGGTTATCGGCTCGCAAAGCCTCGCCTGCGGCAGCCAGCCGGATTTGAGGTTAGCAAGCGCGCTGAACATCATCCAATTCACCTGATAATTCATGTGCATCAATTGCAGATAGGCTGATTTTATGGGGAAGATGGCTTTTGTGGCTTCTTGGAAGAACAGGTCTGTCAGGAGGGGAACGTTTCGGTCGATTTTTTGGGATATGGAACCCACCGGTATTATGGTAAACTGGCGGCCAATCTCTCTGTCAAGCAGCTCGTACTCCCTGTCGTTCAGGACGGAGCGGAACAGCACCGCGCGTATCGCGACGTTTCCGCTTTGCTGAAGACCGGTCACAACTTCGTTCAGAGTGCGCACAGTGAGAGTTGATGCCGAATCGCTGTAAAGCACCGGGACAATCTCGCTTTCGAGCCATTCGGCAAGCAGTCCGCACTCCCTGGGAATACGGAACGGCGAATCCTCGGTCCATTTGCCTCCCAGGTTCGTTATGACCAGATTGAGACAATCCGGCGAGGCCGCCTGCTGAAAGAGCCACCTCAAATTCGCCCGCCCGTCGCACAGTGTCGGATCGAGCAGCGTTACAGGCTGTTCACAGAGCAATTGGAGCAATCTGAGAGATATTTCATCGACGTTGCCCAAAAACAGCCTCAGTTTATAGCCCATTTTTTTCAGGATTGCCGCGATGAGTAGGCCTGACATGATTTTCCCGGGTCTTTGTTCGTCAGCTATTATCAATCTCGGAAGATTCAAGATTATGCCTCCCTCACCCCACAAAAAAATGAAATAATGGTATAGTTTACCACATAATGATTGACTGAACCACATTTGCGGCCGCCGCGAAAAAAGGGGGAGTCTCTTTGAAAATACCGCTCATGAATTACGGAGATTTCCGTGCCGAAGATTATTTCCGGGAGAAGAAAGCCTTAATAGGCGCCGGACGCTGCGGCGGAAAAGCCAAAGGCATCGCTTACGCTAAGTGCGCTCTTGAAGGCTCTTCTCTCGAGGATATCGTCTCTTTTCCCGACCTGACGATAGTGCTGTCCACCGAGTTGTTCGACGAGCATATCTCAAGAAGCGGGCTCGATAATCCTTTCCAGGACGAAAACTGGGAACGCGCGAGCGGCGCGGTGTACGAAACCCTGTTCCCGCCTCCGGTGAAGTTCGAGCTGGAGAGTGTGCTGGAACTCTTTGACGAGCTTGGGGCGCCCCCGCTCGCGATACGCTCCAGTTCCCTGCTCGAGGATTCCATATCTCTGGCTTTCGCCGGAAAATACCAGACCTGCTTTTCGCCCAACATAGGTTCGCGTTCCGAACGGTACGATATGCTGGAAAAGGCCGTTCGCACAGTTTTTGCGTCCGTTTTCAACCCTTCGGCGCGGGCTTACCGCGAAAAACACGGACTGCTCGGCCAGAAAGAATCGATGGCCGTGATAGTGCAATCCGTCGCCGGCAGACGCCACGGCAGCTGCTACTACCCGGAACTGGCCGGAACCCTTTTTTCGCGCGTATTTCGCCGCCCCAACCCCAGAATCAAAAAAGAGGACGGTTTGATGAGGATATGTTTCGGGTTGGGGACGCGCTCCGTCGATCGATGCGCGGCCCGCACGTTTTATCTTACGAACCCGTCGCTGCGCCCGGAAGGCAGCCTGCCATCCCAGATCGCGGAAGAGAGCCAGGAGTTTTTCGATTACATAGACACCGAACACGGCGTGTTTTTGACGGGAGCGCTCCCCATGTTCTACCGGTTCCTCATGAAAGAACACAAAAATTTCGGAGTATACGTGCAGCTTTACGGCGACGATTTTCTGTACTCGACCATGGCCGACCCGGAGGTGCCGACGCGCCCCATTTTTTCGTTCCCAGAACTGCATATACGCGAGCGCGCTCTGTTCGATTCGTCGAAAGCGCTCTTGAAACACATGGAGGAAACAACCGGATTTCCCGTCGATATCGAGTTTTCCTATGAAACCGCCCCGAAGAAAAAACTGAGCGTTATTCAGATGAGGCCGCTCGCCGCGTATGAGGAACTCGGGAAAATCGAGTTGCCCGAGGTTCCAAACGAAAAGATAATTTTCAAGGGCGACAGGATGGTCAGCAACGGAATGCTCGAAAACGTGACTCACATCGTGTACGTCGACCCCAGCCTCTACAAGAACAACTGGGATCCGTCGGGCGCGGCGCGCGCGGTTGGGGAAGCCAACAAGCGCCTCGCGGGCACGAAATATATACTGGCCGGTCCGGGCAGATGGGGGAGCCGCAACCCGGCGCTCGGAGCGCCGGTAAGATATGACGAAATATGCAACTGCGGGGTGCTGGTGGAGATAAGCGTGCCGGAACTCAATTTTTCCCCGGAATTGTCATTCGGGACGCATTTCTTTCTCGACATGGATTCGGACGGAATTTTATATCTGCCCGTGTTCAGCAAACAGGGAGGCAATAAGTACAACAAGGAATGGCTCGACACGGCGTCTCATGCCACCGGCGGACATCCGGCCGTCAGGATATACGAGGGCAATTTCTCGGCGTACCTGGACGGCGAGGACGAGTCGGGGATAATTATTCTGTCGTGATCAGCTTTCTATCCCTTTGCGGGCTTTGACGCCGGAGTTGAAATAATGCTTTATCTCGCGCATCTCGGTCACGAGGTCCGCCGCCGCTATCAGTTCGGCCGGCGCGCCCCTGCCGGTCAGCACGAGTTCCGCCGCCGGAGGGCGTTCGCGAACCAGCGACATCAATTCTTCAATTGATATCAGGCCAAGGCTGTATGCCACATTTGCTTCGTCGAGTATCACGACCCCATAATCGCCGCCCTTCATGGCGCGCAGAGCGTCCTCTACGCCGCGCCGCGCGGAGGCGATATCTTCGCTCGACGGAGTGCGCGCGATGAAACCTCCGACCCCGTACTGACGGCAAGTTATGTTATCGAGGTTTCGTAATATTTGAATCTCACTATAGTCCCCTGATTTAAGGAATTGCGCGAAAAAAACTTCGATACCGGCCCCAAGGGCTCTTACGGCAAGCCCGATAGCGGCGGTTGTCTTTCCTTTGCCGTTGCCCGTGTATACCTGGACGCAGCCCTTCGTGAACACGTCCCGCTCGTTATCGTATTTCATTCATATCTCCTGAAAATCGTCCAGCGAAAGTTCGAAGGGCGTTCCGAGGAAGCGCCTCGTCTCGTCGAACTCGAAATCCATCAGAAGGTTCGATATCTG
>JAITAT010000027.1 GCA_031283975.1 Synergistaceae bacterium | reverse complement strand
TGACGCCCGAGAAGCACGGCTTGCCGGCGATACGGTTCGCGCATGAAGTCTTGAGGGTGCTGCGGTCGGCGGATATAGAGTTTCCAGCGATACGCTCCCAGACCGTGGACGAGAGCGTGACCATTGAGGGGCAAAGTTTTTACCTGCGCTTGTCCGAAATACTCGGCTCCGACAAAGCCGCGTCGCTCGCGCTGGACGAGGCCGGCATCCTCGGCCACAGATACCTCGACGGCCTCAGCCGCGACAGGGGCGAGGGGACGCGCAACTACGTCATCTATGACGGGAAAAACACGAACGTCCGTGAGACGTATTATCAGCAAACTCGCGGACAGGGTGAGGCGAATATTTACGCGCAGACGGCGTATCACGGCAGCCCGCACAGCTTTGATAGGTTTTCGCTCGGGTTCGTGGGAACCGGCGAAGGATTTCAGGCTTTCGGCTGGGGACTGTATTTCGCCGGGCGCAGAGACACCGCGGAGAGTTACAGAAACGCGCTGTCGGGCAATGAGTGGACGGTAGAAGCCTATGGGGAGACATGCGCCGCCGAAAACGATTCGCTCAATCCTTTCGGAGGCATATTGCGCGCGTACGCGGAGCGCTTCGGCGGCGACACCGAGGCAATCGCCGGCGCGATAGAGGGCGGCGACTATATAGGCTTCTTCCCTTCGCCCGAAATGGCGGCGAGACTTTCCGAAAGCGTCGGCGATATTCGCTCCGGCGCGATAAGGATGTTCAAGCCGGACAACGGCAAACTTTACGCCGCCGATATTCCTGACTCCGATGTCCTGCTGGATTGGGACAAACCGCTGTCCGAACAGCCGGAGAAGGTCAGGGAGGCGATTTTGTCCGTTGTGAACCGTATCCGCCCTTTCATGGAGGACTACACGGCCGCGTACACGCCAACGGATGCGGAAGGGGCCGTTTATATAGCGTATGAATTTTCGGTATTAGAGGAGGGGGATCATAACGGCGGCACACGCGCCGAGCGGTTCGGAGGAAAATTTTACAACATTTTATCAAACTCGTTGGGCTCCCAAAAAGCCGCCTCCCAATATCTGAACTCCCTCGGCATTCCCGGCCTCCAGTACCTCGACAGGGGCAGCCGCGGCAATGGCGGGGACACGCGCAACTACGTTATATTCGACGACAGGGCGATAAAAACACTTGAGACGTACTACCAATTCGCCGGACAGCGCTCAAATATGACCCCGCCGGTGGGGGAAACACTTGGACGCGCCATATCGCTCAAAGAAGAAGGCATACCCAACGAGGATATATACGACGAAACCGGCTGGTTCACCGGCATGGACGGGCAGTGGCGGTACGAGATACCGGACAATTTGGACAAAGTAAATTTCCCGGAGGGCGGGGAAGTATTCAGCCTGCCAGAAATATATGACAACCCGGCGCTGTACATGGCGTATCCTGAACTGGAACGGCTCGGCGTTCTGCTCGGAACGCTTGGCGCGCCGGACGGGGTTTTTTCCCTCGGACGGCCAGGAAGCGAACCGCTTTCAGGCTATTCCCCGCGGATAGAAATCAATGAACTGCTGCCGGATGATGAAAAAGCCCTCGCCCTAATCCATGAGATTCAACACGCGATACAGCGAATAGAGGGATTCGCGGCGGGCGGAAACCCAAGCCTGTTTTCTTTCGTTGTGGACGAAGCATCCGTCGAAAAAGCCAAAGAAAAATTTCACGCCATTCTCGGCGACAAAGAGACCGAGGATTCCTTTTTCGAGATCGAGGACATACGGAAGAAGGCGCGGGAACGGCGGGAGAGGGTAGACGCGCTCAACCGGGAGATAGAAAAACTCGACTTTGACGACGAGAAAACCGTACGCGGCAGCGAGGAGTTATTTAACGCTGAGACGGAAGCCGAGGAGCTGTACCGAAACGCGCTGGAATCCCTCGAATATTTCGAGAACGCTTTGAGGAGCAAACTGAGCGATGAGGCATATCGCGAGCTTCAAAGATCGTACAGAAAATGGGCGATAAACCCGCCTGAAATTACCCCTATCGCGCAATATGAACGTCTCGCCGGAGAGATAGAGGCGAAAGACGCGGCCTCCCGCGCCGCAGGGAAGCGCGGCGTGATGCCGGAACTGCGAAGCGACGCCATCATCCTCTACGGCGGGAATGTCATGTCGTCAATCGACATGGGACATGTCATGAGAGACATGCCGCGCGGGGCCATAGACCTAACGAATCCCAACGCGATTACAATCACCCTCACCCCGCGCTCCGACGCGACGACCACGATTCACGAGACGGGGCACCTGTTCCGTTGGCTTCTCGAACGGCAGGCGGCGGCGTTTCCAGACGACGAACAGCTTCAAGAAGATTGGAAAGCGGTACGTGACTTCGGCGATCACGAGAAATTCGCGGACGCGGCCATAGAGTACGCCATGACCGGCGACGCCCCCACTCCGCTACGCCGCGCGTTCAGGATGTTCAGACAGTGCCTCGTCCGCTTCTACGAAGCGATACGCGGGAATACCGGCGTAAAGCTGAACGACGAAATAAAGGGCGTGTTCGACAGGATACTCGAAGCGGACGTGAGAAAAACGACACAAATAATCACCCCTGACAGTTCCGCGCCCTCTGAAAGAAACATCTTTTTCCAACCTGGCA
>JAITAT010000260.1 GCA_031283975.1 Synergistaceae bacterium | reverse complement strand
CCCGGGCAGCCCCAAAAATACGGAAGCAAGCGTGGTAACGGCGCCGCCGACGCCAACGCACGGAGCCGCGCCGTATTGTCCGGCTGAAAAACGATTTTCCGCGGCATTCATCACAAATTGGCGCGCAGCGTTCAAAATCTCACTCCTGACAGGCCCTCCGCCGGGAATTTCACGGAAAAATTTTCTGTGCAGCGACAGAGCCCCCACCGGAACGCTGGTGCGATACGTCAGATGATCCGGATGACCGTAAGCCAGTTCGCTGCTTCCGCCGCCCACATCCAATACCAATCGTTCTCCGATATGCCCCGGAATCGCCCCCGCCGCCGCCATGAAAGACATCTCCGCTTCCTCGCCGCCCGATATTACGCGGATATTCACTCCGCACCTCGATTGTACGAAGTGTATAAATTCACCCGCGTTGCGGGCCGTCCTCAAAGCTTGAGTGCCGACCGCCGTTATTTCACGGACCCCCAGGGCAAGAGCGTTTCGGGCCATGCCGCCTATGACCCCCGCGGTTCTCTCCATAGCCGTCCATGAGAGTTCGCCGGTCTCCTCCGAGCCTTCCCCGAGACGGGTTATCACAACCTCGTCCGCCAGCGTCGTCTCTCTTCCGGACGAGAATTCGACCACGAACAGCTTCACGGAATTTGTGCCCACGTCCATGACTGCTTTTATTCCAGTCTCATATCCGTCCATTCGCGCGTCCCGCTGAAACATTTAAAAAATCTCCCGGCCATAAGCCGGGAGTCGGTTTTTTCGATCCTCTGTATCTGTAATTTTATTGCCTGGCGTTCGCTTTATGTTCCACGTTTATGAAGCGCAGCATTTCGGAAAGCACGCGATCCACGTCTTCGTAGGGGAGTTGGCAGGTGCCGACCGCTTTGTGCCCGCCGCCGCCGTATTTGAGCATCAACGACCCCACATCGACGGTCGATGTTCTGTTCAATATGCTGTAGCCGACGGAGAACACACAGAATTCCTTGTCCTTACCGTCGAATATCCTTATGCTGATGTTCTGATAAGGGTAAAGCGCGTAGACGACGTGCCTGTTGCCCACGTATGTCTCGGGAACATTGCGCAGATCGGTGACTATCACGTCACCCTCCGCCGTGGAATATTCGAACATCATCTGCAGGAAGTGCGGTTTGTGTTCGTCATAGCGGCGCACGCGCTCCTGGACGTCATCCATGGCAAGTATCTCGTCCACGCCTTTCGTCCTCAGTTCGTCTATGAGAACCATCATGAGCTGATAGTTGGAGATGCGATAATCGCGGTAACGGCCCAGACCAGTGCGCGGATCCATTATGAACGAGAGCATGACCCACCTCGCCGGGTTCAATATCTCGTCCCTCGTAAATTGCGCCGCGTCGGCCTTGTCGGCCGCCTCCAGCATCTCCTTGAAGTGGCCCAGCTTTTCGTCGCCCCCGTAGAACTCGTAAATGACTCTGGCGCAACTCGGGGCAGGCCAGTTAGAGCCCTTGAATTCGACTCCCTCCGCCAATCCCCTCTCCTGTTCGCTGGTGTGGTGGTCGAACCACATGCCGCACCCGCGGACATAAGGGATATTCACCAATATGTCCTGATCCGTCACCTCTATCAAATTGTCCTGGATATCCTTGGGATGCACGAATTTTATCTCGTCGTACATATCCAATTCCTTTAACAACACCGCACACATCAAGCCGTCATAATCTGAACGGGTTAGGAGCCTCATGGTTCTACCTCCAAGCTGTGTTTTTTAAATTGATTCATCATAACTTAAACGAAACGGCTATACTGATAACTGTATTCTCGCCATCTTGTTTTTGAAGCCGCATTTATAACTATTTTTCCATAGCGCAAATCATAACATCAAACGCGATTGTTTGAAAGACCCGTTCACTGCGGCCGAATACGCTTCTGGAACTTCGCCCCCAGATCCGAGCGGTACAACAGGGCCGCCGCCTTGTTCCACGGGCCGTGCGTCCTCGGATCTATGGTGAGGGTGGCGTGAGAGAGTACAAGATTGCGAGTCGACATGAACGCGTGCCGCAACGCTTCTCCCTGAAAACCTGGCGCGCGAAAAAGAGCGTCCGCCACCCACCTCACCGAGTCGTAAGCGAAAAGCGTTCCGAAAAAGTCGTCCCTCGAAATGTTCTCATTGTACTTGTCCCTGTAGGACGACTGAAACGACTGCAACTGAGGATCATCGGGGCTTGCCGGAACTACCCACCAACTGTCGTCCAGCCCCGCGCCTCCGGCCGCGTTCAGCGATTCGTTGAAATCCGCCCCCACTATGACACCACTGTATCCGAATCCGCGCAACGCGGACGTGACGTGAGCGATATCGGCAGTGTCATTCATTATGACCGCTGAGTCGGCGTCGGATATTATTATCTCCCCCACAGAAGCTTTGTCAAGACCGCCGATTCTCGTCCACACCTCCTCACAGGCGATAACGCCGCCATAATCGCCGATCGCTTCCATGAAGCCCGCGCGCATCTCGTAGGAATTATCGTCGTACGCTTCGTATATCAGGGCCGGTTTCGCGCGTCTCAGCCCGCGCGTCAAAAAATACGCGGCCATTTTCCCCTTGTACCGGTTATCATAATTCAGCCTGAACACATAGAGCCTCGGGCTGTCCTCAGTTGCCATCGTGACAGCTTCGGAGCGGGACTCTGGCACGATGAGCGGCATCTCTCCGGCATCGGCGACGCCGGCTATCGCGACATTGACGGCGTCGCCGCACACGGATACGGCGGCCACATTGCTCCTGTCTCTCATAAGAACGTCCGCCGCCGACGCGGCATCCGCCGGTGAGAGCGGAATGTCGTGAGCCTTTATTCTGACGGGCCGTCCCTTCACTCCCCCCGACGCGTTGATCTGGTCGGCGGCGAGCTGCGCGGCTTTCAGGCGAACATGCCCGAACCCGGCCCCGGGACCGGAGAGATGAGCGAAAAACAGCACTCCGTGTTCGTCAGACACGCTGTACCTGGACTCGGTAATTCGGATGAAAAGCCCCAGAAAAACGGCGATGATGGACACGAGCAGCAACCCGTTGCGAAGAGTTTTTTTTCTGAAAAGTACGGTGCGCGGATGTTTTGCCATGACGTTTCCGACGTAAGGCAGAAAACCCCTGCGGGCTTCGACCCGGCCGTCGGAGTTCTCGGCCGTCTCAGCGCTCCAGGTGAGGAAGTTCTCTATAGCGCCCGCGGCCCAGGACGCGACCTGATTCGAGAACCCGAGATTTTCGCGGAAACGGGCCTCCATCCGCTCCCTGTTCTCCATAAACGCCTCGGGCCGGGGCAGCGATCCGTCTTTTAATATCTCGCGCATGGCGAACGACAATACGAATATCTCCCTCTTGTACTCGGCGCATCGGTCTTCCAAAAGGTGCCCCATGCGATCCGGATCTTCCAGCAGGGAACTTCCGTATATTTTTATAAGTTCTCTCACGACTTCAATCGGACTGTCATTCATGAGGCGAATTATACAACAAAAAAACGCGGCAATTTTCAGAAGGGTCACCGAGCCCGCGCCGCGCATTTTGTAAATTTTTTATAGAACTGCGCGGCAAATTGATATATACTGTGAGGCAAGCAATTATAGACAATTTCGAGGGGGAAAAAACGTGAAAGCGAGTTCTTCATACAAAACAAAGATAAACATAGAACAACTGCTTGACAACCCCAACGCGTGCCTCGTACACGACGTTCTTTCCAACACGGGCGCTTCCGTACTCATCCCCAGCCGGGTTCCCATAGGCAAACTAACCGAAGGACTGGAAAAACCGCAAAAACTCATCGATACGCTCGACAGGCTCGGCGTCAGGAAAGTCGAGATAACAATACCACAGGACATCGACGACGAGGAAATGATGAACCGTCTTCGCGAACTTGACCCGTCGGTAACGGTCGTCGACAACGAAGTCACCAAACACGCGTACGGAGTCATCGCCGATATCTTCGATCAGGCGAGCGTGAAAGAAAAATTCAACATTCCGGTGACAATGGTTGATGAAATCGGGAAAAACATCGCCGGCGAAGTCAAAAAAACGTCGCAAATCGCGCTCTCGATGATAGACGGCACTCTCGACTCATATACGAAGAATCACGCGCTGAACGTATCGATGCTCTCGGGCTACATCGCCACAAAACTCGCGGACGATCAAAAAATCCCGGCCGCGATGATAGAGAAAGCCGTGATGGCGGGGTTACTGTTCGACATAGGCAAAACCGCTGTGCCGAAGGAGATATTGAACAAACAGGAAGACCTCTCCCCCGAAGAAATGGTAATCATGAGGAATCACGTCAACGAGAGCGTTTCCATCTGCAAACTCTCGGGCATCGACGACAAGGACCTGCTCGACGGCATAGCGGCTCACCACGAGCGTTACGACGGTTCCGGCTACCACAAGGGGCTCGTCGGCGCCCAGATACCTGTTCTTGCCCTCATACTGGCCGTGGCCGACACATTCGACGCCATGACCTCGCCCAAAATATACAAGAGCGCGGTGTCGAGCAAAATGTCGTTCAATTTTATAATGAGCGCCAACGAGACGAAATTCGCGCCCGAAATATGTAAAATTTTTATTGCCGGCATGGGAGTATACCCGCCCGGAACGATAGTCGAGCTGTCCGACGGACGAATTGCCACCGTGGCCGCCATGACGAGCGGCAACCTGCTTCAGCCCAAAGTGACCCTCAGGGAAGATGGCGGGCAGAAGGTTATCAATCT